>WQXK01000009.1 GCA_009784845.1 Dehalococcoidia bacterium
CACGGAGACAGTTCCGCGTTTGAACTCAAGGTTTGCGTTTTCAAAAATGACCCGCTCGCCATATTTGATGCTTAAATCTTTAACAGATAACATTTGCTGCTACGTTCCTTTATCCTAATTACGTTTTGTTATTTGTTAATTTTTTGAATAGCATCAATGGGATCAACTTTGATGGCAGTATATATGGATAGTATGCTTGCTATTGATACTACGACCACACAGATAACCAACCCGACAAGTGCGGAGAAAATGGTTATAGAAAACAAATCACCAGAAGATGATGCCGCAAAGATATTTGTTTTGTTTCCCAAAAACATGAATGCTACAGCTAGTATAAGCGAGATAAGGAAAGCCGGTAATGCCAAAATCATCGTTTCGGTTGAGGTAAGCGCCAAAATATTTGATTTTGTAAAACCAATGGCTTTTAAGATACCGAACTCTTTTTTGCGAGAGCGATTTTTCAGATAGTACAGCAAGCTAAACAGTACCACGATAACTCCGATGAAAACGAATGATATGGTAACCATAGTGCTCCTAATTCCTGAGTTGTGCTTTAGCATAGCATGAATATCAGCCTTGTATGTAGCCACATTGAACGATGTTGAAATATTCTCCAGTTTAGAGATAAGACCAGTAATGTCAGAATATGATTCTGCATAAACTACTAATGCACTGGGTCCCAGCTCATACTGGTTTGCTTCAAGATGAGAGTCCTTGTTTTGCCCAAGGACACTGACCATTTTATCGTAGTGTATAAAAATAAGGTCGGATTCTGCCGTTCTGCTAAAATTCCATGGGCTATATGATACTGGTAGAATTCCGGCAACAGTGCTCTCAATGGTTACAAGCTTATATAACATGAGGTTAACTTTTGATTGTGCTCCTTCCCTATCAACCACCACACCATCGGAGAGTTTTGTAGGAACAAAACACGAAACAACAATCGTCTTGCCAATTAGGTCTTGCGGATTACCACCGGACAAAGTGTTTGCCAAAGAACCAGACAAAATCAAGCCATTCTGCACGTCAGAGGAGGATTGGTACTCAAGTGCGCTTAAAATGCTGGCATATTCTTCGTCATAATAAGGGCATACAGTGAATTTTTCTCTTGGCGTGAGCAAACTGCCGGCAAATGAATTGCTATATCTTTTATCCACAATAATAGTTTTGCCTGAAGAAATTATAATGCTTGCAAAAGAAGTCTTTTGTTCTAAGTCGACACCATCTGACAAAAAGGTATACCAAGGGTAAGAAGCGCTGATATTTTCCAAGGAACTTATTTGAGCAATAGCAGCAGGAGGTATGGCGAGCGCTTCTTCATAATCGATTTGACCATCAACCCCGCTGTAATTAAGGGTATTGTTTACCACAAGGATACTTCTGTCGGCTACAGTTTCTAAAATTCTCCTTTGTTCAGCTGCAAAGTTAGTTCCAAAATTGGTTGATAATATGGCAGCTGCGGCAACGATAGCTGTTACCGCCACAAAAACTCTGTTTAAGGTTCTATCCCCGCCTCTCTTCTTTGTGTAATATCTTACGAAGCGAAAGACATTGCGTTTTTTATTAATAGTCGAGGTACTGGCAGGAACTGGTGTTTCAGTTTTAATATCAATTGATTTGGTGGCAGTAATGCTTTTATCTTTGATTTCAAAAATAACATCGGCATAACCAGAGACGATTTCGCTATGAGAAACCAGGATGACGATTTTATTCATGTCATGGGCTAGTCTACTGAATAACTCAAGTACGATTTTTGAGTTATCAGCATCAAGGGAAGCAGTTGGCTCATCTGCCAAAATAATATCAGCATTGTTGGCGAGGGCTCGAGCGATAGCTAGACGTTGCTCTTCGCCGCCGGAGAGGCTTCCCGGGTAACTATTTTTGACAGCTTCCAAGCCGACATATTTTATAAGTTCATCGGCTTTGTCAAAGATATTGTTATCTTGGCTGGTAATAGACATGGGGATAATCAGATTTTCTTTAGCCGTCAACTCTTGAATGAGGTTACTTTGTTGGAAGACGAAACCAATATTATGCAGTCTAAAATCAGCCCGCTGGGTGTCATTCAGGCTAGAAACGAGGGTACCATCAAAGGAGTATTCAATATTGGATGCAGTCTGCATTAACCCCAAAACATTTAGGAGCGAGGATTTACCTGAGCCGGATTTGCCTTGAATCACGGAGACAGTTCCGCGTTTGAACTCAAGGTTTGCGTTTTCAAAAATGACCCGCTCGCCATATTTGATGCTTAAATCTTTAACAGATAACATTTGCTATTACCTCCCTTTTGCGCCATTCTTGGCTGGCAGGCTTGCGGCAAGTGATTGCCCTGAAATCTCGCTGTATGGAGAGATACTGCCATTAGTGTTGTAAATGTACATAATTCGCAAAAGCAAAAATTACTTTAACGGCATGAATAGATAACGTCAGTGACAGGTACAATCTCTATGGTGTAATAGTCCGGCTCGCCGTAGATCCACCCTGCGTAAATAGTCGACCACCATGATTCTATAACTGTAACATCCTCCCAGCCAAAATAGCCTGGGTCATTGGTGTATAGGGTATCTTTTATGATAATGTTTCCGAGTGGTGTGCCGTTTATGTAGCCAGATATGCCGTCAAGCATCTCCACGAATACCTGATCAGGTGCATAATATGTGCCCTGCATGGTGCTGTCAAACGACTCAAAATACACAAGAATCTCTTCTGAATGATGGTTCACAACAACAACCTCATATGACTCTTGCGGATCCGCTATTGCCCAAAATCTATTAATACCATCAATCCATACCATTTGGTTGTCAACAGGGGTGGGGTTAGGTCCACCGCTGTGCGCAAATGCCCAAGCTGTTGCAAATGTGTCAAAATATGCGTTATCGACGTAGAAGTCAGCAAGAAAGCCGTTGATATACCATCGAATTTCATAGCAAACGTAATACTGTGATTCACCACGCTCATATGGATAAACTAAATACTCTTCGTACCAGTCGCTCATTTCCCATTGAGCATATAGAGTTATGGATTCATTGACCTGAAAACCATCGCTTGCACCACCGATTTTAGTTCCGGCTGAGGGATCTGTAAACCATCCTAAAAAGATGTAGCTGATGCGTTTGGCGGATGGAAGGACAATGCGACCTCCAATAGGAACTGTTTCAGCATCTGATGATATCGTTCCTCCATTTGCGTCATATGTTATTGTGCAATTGACGACTTCGCTGACAGGACCATCTCCGCATGCGATGCTGCCAACAAGCATCCCACCCAAAATAACTATTGTCAAGAAAGCCGAAAAGAACGGAGTTATCTTTTTCATATTTAGTTCTCTCCTGCTATGTAATGTTTTTGCCGAAATAATTCGCTTGCAACATGGTACTTGTTGCTGTTGCAAATAATGTTGCGGAAGCTAAGCATAACTACCCCCACTGTGCATATAACGTCATAGTAGATTTAATAGTAAAGTCATCACCGGCTCCACCAATTCTGACTCCGCCACCGGGCGCAGAGTACCAACCAAGGAATGTATAATTGGCACGAGTAGGTGTTGGAAGTTTAATAATACTATCAGCAAGGATAGTTTCGGAAGTTGCAGATACACTTCCTCCGTTTGCATTATACGTAATGGTCACCTCACCCGGTATCCATTGAGCATAGAACTGCAAAAACGTAGTGATATCTCTTGGAATTGTAAATGTTTCACCGGCTGCACCAATTCGTTCCCCTCCTATAGGAGCGCTATACCATCCGGCAAAGGTATAATGATTGCGATTTGGAAGATTTGGAAGAGTGATATTGCTTCCAGCTGGCGCAGAATCTGGAGGCACAGATACGGTATGCCCATTCGCATTATAGATAATGCTAATGTCTTGTATCCACCGCGCGTAAAGAATTTCAATGTAGTCGCCATACCAATATATGCCTTCAACGCTATACTCATCTCCTGCGTTTCCGGCAAACTCTCCGGTGGATTTGTACCATCCGGCAAAAGTGTAACCACTGTTGGTCGGCTTAGGAAGCGTAGCAATACCCCCAACTGGGATAATTTCGGAAGAAGGGTTAACAGTGCCGTTTGTTGAATAGTAAATGTGTACGCCGAGTACCCATTGCGCATAGATGGTTATATTACCACTTACCTTATAGCGGTCGCCGGCTCCTCCGACCTTTGTTCCTTCGGTTGGATCAGTATACCATCCGTCAAAGATATAAGTGCCAACTCGTCCCGGTGTAGGAAGAGTAACATTGCTGTAGGCGCGAACAGTTTCTGATGTGGTCGACACTGCTCCCCCGTTTGCATCATAGGATATAACTACATTTGAGAAGCAATTGCTACACCCAATACCACCAAGCAGCATATGGCTTAGAAGAACGGCTGACACAATGAACAAGGATATAAGTTTTCTTTTCACATCTTTATATTATCCTCGCGAAACGCAATTGAAACTTGCGCTATTGGTAACAGGCTATTTATACCATAAAGAGTGTCTGATTGCAACCAGATGGGGTCAAGTGGATGGTGTCAAGTTATTGTAGGATTTTTACAGTCAAAAAGTGATTTTCGTGATACGTCTAAGGATTTGCTGTAACATGGCACATCCTTATTAGCTATTTGATGCAAGCCGATGGTTTGCCGATATAATCTTTGTCACGACATTTTGAAACGGTTTTGAAAAACCTGGCAGATGAAAAAAGGGGAGCCAAACTGGCTCCCCTTTTTTTGTAGATGAAAAATGCTTAATGCAAACTATTTTGTTTCTAACAAGGCTCTCTTGACAAGAGTTTTTGCAATTTGAATCTTGTATCCAACCTTTGGATTTTCGTATGCGCTAAGCGTATCCCTGGCAATTTTCACTGCCTCGGTACCAGCATCTGCAGCAGTGGTATCAGTAATAGTTTCTCCTTTGATGAAACTTTCGGCACTAGCCGCGCGCAGTGGCATGTTATGAACGCCGCCGAGCACGATTGAGGCATCGCTTACTGTACTACCAGAGGTTGTTACGGCGACAGCAACGCCTACCAATGGGAAGTCAAAGGATCTTCTGAAAGCGAACTTCTTGTAGACGCTCTTAGTACCAGCAGGAAGAGCCGGAATTTTGATTTCGGTGACGAACTCATCTCTATCAAGAGAGTTAATTTGATCGCTCTTGATCTCAAAAAACTCCTCAGCATCCCATCCGTTTGGCTTTTTATTGGTGACGATTTTCGCGCCCAATGCTACCAATGCAGGGGCAGTATCCGACGGACAAACCGCAAGACAACCACCATCTGCACCAAAAATTGAGTGGTATAAATTCACACCTTCTTTGGCGTAGCATAAGGCGCCTTGGGGGGCGTTATTCTTGCGTAGGCAGTGGAAACGATTTTTGTCCTTGCGGTAGTAGAGACAACGTGGCTTTTGGCAGATATTTCCACCGATGGTACCAGCGTTGCGCAACTCAGGAGTACCAACCTTAAGAGCGGCCATAGCCAGAGCTGCCCAGCCCTCATTCACATCTGCGTTGTTGGCAATCTCGGTTAAGGTGGCGCACGCGCCAACTCTAAGAGTGCCGTTATCAACCCAAATGCGCTTCATGTCAAAGTCGCCAATGGTTTTGATATTGACTAAGACGTCGGGAGGATCAGGAATACACATGCCCTTAAGTGTGGTTAAGAGATCCGTACCGCCAGCAATAACCGCCGCATTCCCTTTCAGTATCTCAGATGCCTCGGCAATAGAAAAAGCGTTTTTGTGTTCAAATCTAAACATTCGTATTTCCTCCTATGCCTCGTCCAAGGCCTTGAGAATAATATTGGCGGTGGCAGCTCTGAGTTCCGGTTTGGGGAACTTTTCGATAGCGTTGTAGATGGCGCACCAAATTGCAGAGTAATTCGAAACACATGGCTCAGCAATACCATGTGCACCATAAGGACCTACATCGCCCGACTCAATATCCTGAACATAGAAGTTGCGAGTATTCATATCAAGTGACGTAGGAGACATTGATTCGGTATAGTAGTCGCTGAGAATGGTGGCAGATTTGGGATCATAGATGTCGCCATAGAACAGTGCCTGGGCTACCATCAACTCGCAACCGGAAAGCATTTCTTTTATAGCACCTCTCTTGTAAAGAGTGCCGCCTGTGTCGACGCAGTTGTACATGGCGATAACTTCAACCTCGCCAGTTTCTGTGTCAACAAGTACCTCTGCACAAGCTCCAGCACTTCCGCGCGACGTACCAGAACGAACGGTTGCAGCATTGCTGGCGCAATAACCATTGCTAATGCTTGTGTTACTTGCATAAGTATTTATGCTCCCTGAAGCAGTGCCGAGCCCAGTTTTAAGAGATACAATATTGTCCTTCGACTCGAGATCGCCAATGGACATCCAGCCAACGGTTACAGTGGGAGCACTTGTATAGTTTTGTCCTGGATTGGTAACAGCGAAATGAGTTACCAAACCATTTGATACAAAAGCTACTGCCGCCGCACCGCTTCCACCGCCGCCAGAGAAAGTAACACGCGGGACTCCAGTATAACCCTTACCACCAGGAGGGTTATCGTCAGCAGAAACGGCGACAAGATTAACAGCCGTAACGCGTCTAGTGGCAGAATCAATGGTAGCGACCGCTTTTGCGGCAGCGCGATCTGTCGGAGCAGCTACGCTGGTGAAAGTACTAGCAGCCAGCGCGTTGTTATAAATTTCGTCACGAGCTTTCATTGCCACATTGTAGGCAGCATAACCTGCACCGGTTGTGTGCTGTGAGCCTGCCTGCATACCGGCGGTATAGGTGAGGTCGGTATTACCAAACTCAACAACTACATTCTCGTACTTAAGACCAATAACGTCAGCAACAATACAGCACATAGCAGACGGAGCACCAGTGCAACCGCGGGCACCGCCATGGAAAACGGTGGCATGGACATTGTTGTTGAGAACGGTCATGAGCAATGACATACTGCGACCGGAAGTGTTGACAGTTCCATGATTGTCCACGTGGCAGGCAATACCAATTCCATGGTACCTGCCGTCTGCTTCAACTCTTGCCTTAGGAAGGTGAAACTTGTTATTGTAGTCGCTCATTTCAACAAGGGTATCCAACATGAGCGGCAATTCCAAGGCGGTATATGTGTTATAACCGGTTGCTGTTTGTCCGCCTCTGCGTGCCATACCACGGCGCAAAAGATAAGGCGTCGTCCCCATGGCATAAGCCAGCAAATCAAGGGCAGGATCATAACACGCAGCGGCCGGCGGATCGCCTACACAACGCCAAGCACCGCGCGCGGGCTGATTAGAGTATATTGGAGTATTTCTGCACCGAAGATTGGGGATAGTGTAAGACTGTTGAATTCCGTCCCAGTAAGGAGCGGCACCCATAGCGGTTCCGCCGGACGTACCAGCAGTGGAGAACATATCGCACGAAAAAGCCTGTACCGTAGGAACGCCGCCCACGATACTACCGCCTGCTAATGAAGTAGCTCTAAACGAACCCTGACGAGAGTTAGTACCCATATTGACCGGGCGTGACTGAACCAGTGTCACCGGAGCTCCGTCTACAAAGAGAGACATTTTAATCGCAAGTGATGCTAAAGGAGCACCAGTTTTGTCTCCATGACCTCCGCCGGTGCCATGCGTGAAACAATGAACGTTGTTGGCCTGCAGCCGGTTCTGGAAAGCAGTGCCAGATACGCCATTGACAGTATGGGAGGGGAAAATGCCCGTGTAGCTACCTCTGCCAGAATGGACGTCTTGCGTGCCATACCATGCATAGAGGTGATCTCCGACCCACCACACAGTCTGTCCATGAGGCTCCAACATATTGTGCTGGTAGTTAGCGGTCCAACCGCCAACATGCTCAACCGTGTAAGAACACCCAGCATACGCTGTATCAAAGGCGGTTTGAGATTGACCTGACGGGCGGGTGACGGCCCAGCTTCCCGGGGCACCGCCATTGCCAGTTCCACCTTCTGCAAGTAAGTTACCATTGGCATTGTTATATATCGGTGCACCAACTCTTATGGCGTCGTCCGGTTCCGAAACAGCAGCCATTTCCTCATAATTTACCTTGACGAGACCACAGGCATAATTGGCGGTATCCCAGTCATCTGCCACCACTGCGGCGACTGGTCTTGCATACAGCCAAGGGGAAGTTGTTGAGGAATACAGGCCACTGTCATCTGCCCCTGTAAGTACTGCTCGAACACCGGGAACAGCGAGGGCTTCGGTGGTATCAATATCAAGCTCTGTTGTACGAAGTGTACAAGTGGCGCTTGCGCCGTATCCGCTGCCGCCTTCAAATGCGATTCTTGGCGGAGATGTATAGCCACTGCCACGATTTACGAGGACTATGGCTGCTATCACGCCGTCAAGAACGAAAGCTCTTGCGGTTGCACCGCTTCCACCTCCACCTTCAAAAGTGACTTTTGGAGAGCATGTATATCCTGAGCCGCGATTCGTAAGGGCAATTGAGGCAAGCGAGAAAGACGTTGGGTCCTCAATGTTCACCATCTTGCCTTTAACACAAGGAGTCAACTTTACGGCACCGAAAAACTTTTTGCCGTTTAGGCGATCTCCATAAAAATCAAACCTACCTGTTAAAATTTCGAAACTATGCTTGTCTCTAGGTTCAATTCTTCCGACTACATTGCTAGCCATTATACCACACCTCCGTTTCCAGTTAGGGCATCAACCACTTTTTTGATGTTGCCGCACATGCAAATATGACCTGAAACGGCCATGCGTGCTTCCTCATACGATGGATTGCTATTGACCTTGAGCAATCCGGCACCTGCCATAAGAAACCCGGGAGTGCAAAAGCCGCACTGGAAAGCATCCTGTTCGTAGAATCTTCTCTGAACACTGCTTAGTGAATCGGCCGCCCCTGTGCCAATGGCAGTTTCGACATTGGCAACACTAGAGAGACCTTCAACGGTTGTAATTCTTTTGCCTCCACACTCGATACCGAGCATAAGACATGAATAAACCGGAAGATCGTCGACCAAGACGGTACAACCGCCACATACACCCATGTTGCATGGCACTTTGGTTCCAAACAAACCAAATCTTTCGCGTATGACTGTCGCCAATGTTTCTGTATCCCTTACGTAACATGCGCTTTCGGTACCATTAATATTGAAAGCTACTAACTTAAGATTGTTAGCGTTGGGATGGGCGTGAGCCATATGATCTTGCAATAATGAAAGCGACGCGAAACTTGTGTCATCAAACGGGCATACATAGACGTTCTTTTCTTGAATAACTGTTGTCGTGGGGGGGTCACCACCACACGCTCCCAGAAAAGCCATGGAGCCTACGGTTGCGCCACCGACCACCAAACCCGCATCTTTGAGGAACTCTCTTCGAGATAGTCCCCCTCTTTCTTTTTCGGACATTTTTTCTTTTAATAACCTCCTCAGTTAAATTTGACCCAACCTAGAATTACAGATTGGAACTAATTGCTACAGCTTAATATGTCGGTACATCACCTCCCTGTTTTGCTATCTCCAATAATACCATTTTTAAAACAAAACTTATATCGGTTGCTTATTATACCACTGTCATGTTGTTATGACCAGTCCCCCCCAATTGAAAATTTTACAAGTGCAAGACCTGAGATATCTCATAAAATGTTCTCCAAGCTAATAGTAACCCAAGCTTTTTTTGTATTCCTCAACATCAAATCCATCGGGATAAACATATTCCATAATGATGTCGTTAGTTATTGGATTTATGAGAGGCTCGCCGGTTTCAGGGTCCAGTACTATTATATAGTATCCACCTTCAACCTCAAAAACTAGCGGTGGTGGTTCATAATCATTTTGCCAATTCCAAAACGGAACATTGATGCGTTCACTGGTTGCGTTATATAGAGGCCATGTGTTAAGGGATACCTTGCCTGTGCCTCCACATACCTTGCATGTGTTATGGTCGTTGGCAACCGTGGCGGAAAAAAGAGGTCTGCTCATATGGATGTCATCTACTGGTACAGCCCATTCTCCATACGCTACGCATTCGCCTACCTTCCCTGCGTCAATGCTAACAGGGAAATACTGGTCGACGGAGTTGCCTGTAAGCTCATCTGTTATCGTGAAAATAACTTGACCTCTTGCATCTTGGGTCCCAGTATTTTTTAACAGTATGGTAACATTTATATGATAATCCTGGAGTGAGCCGCAGACTATAGTCCCCAAGTTTTCGCGACCAGTCATGTAGACATCGATTACTGTTACATTATCCATGCCATAGCTGGATATTTCCCCACGCCCGTGGCATCCGGGACATGTTGTAGGAACCCATGCCGACAGGAGCACCAAAGGCACGATACCAAGGAAAGCGAAAACTTTCTTTGGCAGTGCGAACTTGTTTCTTCTTGAATTTAATGTCATGGCGCATCCCTCCATAAGCAAAATTTCTTAGGAATTACCATAATAGACCACTGATGCTATACAAAACTGTAACCCAAGTCTCTGTAGATGTCAACTTTTTGTATATGTCCAATACACCTTTTCAAATTTACGTTTTGTCTGCAATGCAATGCGAGTTCTTGCTTCATGCATAGCCCTGGTGCTATAATGACCGCCTTGTTTATACTGGGGAATCGTCTAGTGGTAGGACAGCGGATTCTGGCTCCGCCGGCGAGGGTTCGAATCCTTCTTCCCCAGCCATCTACGTCTTATGTTGGTGTTTGGCGCATTCGTCTAGAGGCCTAGGACGCATCCCTCTCAAGGATGAGATCACGGGTTCGAATCCCGTATGCGCTACCAAGACCTTCCACAGTCGAACCATCTAGGTTTATTCGGTAGACTGAACTTCCAACAGTTTTGAGTTTGATGGTATTTGACTTTTGATTGACGTTTGCTTGCTGCCATTGCTATCATAAATGTACGATGAACAATAGAATAACGCTTTTCCCCTATGAAACAAATATTAACGATGCAAACCATTTGGTTATAGGTGGTTGTGACGCGATTGAGCTTGCGGCAAAATATGGGACGCCGCTTTATCTTTTCGACGAGCTGACGCTGCGCAGTCGTTGCCGCGAATTCAAGAATGAGTTTGGTAAGCGCTACCCCAATACCACCGTGGTATATGCAGGTAAGGCTTTTCTTCATACGTCCCTCGCAGCTCTATTAAAAGAAGAAGGTTTGGGGCTGGATGTGGTTTCCGGAGGCGAACTTCATATTGCCAAAACAGCCGACTTCCCGCCGGAGCGAATTTATTTTCATGGCAACAATAAGTCATCTGACGAGTTAAGCGCAGCACTCAAACAGCAGGTCGGGCGCATTGTGGTGGATAACATTGATGAGCTGCGCGCTTTAGCGGCGTTGGCTGATGAAAGCTGCATGATTCAGGATATTTTGCTGCGCATTACCCCCGGTGTGGATGCCCATACCCATAGCCATATCGCCACGGGTGGTGCCGGCAGCAAATTTGGCTTTCCGCTGTGTGATGCCGAGGAGGGCATTTCGTGCGCTATGTCGCTATCCGGCGTTAATCTTGTGGGACTGCATTTTCATGTCGGCTCGCTAATTGGCGAGGCAACCCCTTATCTGGATGCCATAGATGTCGTGATGAAACTAGCCTTTGATGCGAAAGATAAGTATGCTTTTGAGCTGCAGGAACTCAATGTTGGTGGTGGTTATGCGGTGCCTTACACTGTTGAGGACAAAGTACCCGAGATATCCTACTACGCCGGGCAGATTACCGGGCGTATTATGGTCTTATGTCAGTCTTTAAATATGGAGCCTCCGAAATTGGTCATTGAGCCCGGGCGTTCTATTGTTGCGCAGTCCGGTGTGGCGCTATACCGTGTTGGAAGCATCAAAGATGTTGCCGGACCGGTGCGTTATGTGGCAGTGGATGGCGGTATGGCGGATAACATCCGTCCGGCACTTTATGCGGCGCGCTATGAAGCAGTGCTGGCCAATCGCATGAACGAGGAAAATACTGAGCAGGTCACAATAGCCGGGCACTTCTGTGAGTCCGGTGACATATTGGTGCATGATATCATGTTGCCATCGGTCTCTTCCGGCGATATTATCGCTGTGCCTGTGTGCGGCGCTTACTGCCTGCCCATGTCCAGCAACTATAATGCTGCTCTCAGACCGCCAATCGTGATGTTATCCAACGGTCGTGATCGTCTTGTTCGCCGTCGCGAAACCTATCAGGACATTACCTGTTGCGATATGCCGTAGAAACTGGGAGTTTGGTATGTGGCAGGTGATAGGTCATGAACTGGCGCAAGCCCGCATCAAGAAAGCCTTACACAATGGTACTTTGGGGCATGCCTATTTGATTTGCGGGTTGCCCCATATCGGCAAGATGACGCTGGCTTTGACACTTGCGCAAGCGCTCAATTGCTGTCAGGCGGAGAGCCCTTGCGGGGTTTGCCCTGTATGCCGGCGTATTGCCGCTGCAACACATCCTGACGTGCGGGTGGTGGCATTGGAGAATTCCTCCTCGGATGACAAATCCAGCCTGCGCACCGAAATCAGCATTAAGCAAGTGCGTGATGATATCCAGCATTGGGTCAACTTGCCGGCATTTGAGGGGAAATACCGCGTGTTTATCATCGATGCGGCAGAGATGCTTTCGTCTGAGGCGGCTAACTGTCTTTTAAAGACGCTGGAAGAACCGCAGGAGAAGGTAATATTTTTGCTTTTGAGCAATGAGCCATCCCGCCTGCCGGAGACGGTTATATCGCGTTGTCAGCGCTTGGATTTGAGACCTGTGGCTGCGTCCAAAATTGAGGCGGCGTTGTTGTCACAGGGAGTTGCCGCTGAAAAAGCACGTTTATTAAGTCGCCTGAGCCGAGGTTGTCCCGGCTCAGCACTGATGGCAGTCTCCGATGAAAGTGTGCTGGAACGTCGCGCAGCACGCCTAAGCCGTCTGTTTGATGTGCTCGCCGGTAATCTGGAGACGCGTTTTGAGTTTTCCGCTGAGCTCGCTACCCGTTTTACACAAAGGCGCGCTGAGGTACGCGAGGTATTGGATGCTCTGTCGGAAATTCTGCGCGATATGCTGTTGTTTGAAATAGGCTTAGGAGCCGAAATTGTTAACCTTGACTATGGCGACAAATTGCAATTATTAGCGCAAGAATTTAACATAAAGGAAATCCGTAAGGGTATAACTGCTGTAAGCATTGCCTTAAGGCAGCTTTGGCAGAATGCCAGCCCGCGTTTGGTGCTGGATGTGATGATGCTGGATATTCCTTCGGTGAATTTAAAAAAAAGTCGGAACATAGAGGTGTGTGATGTTAGAAATAGTAGGTGTGCGTTTTCGCAAAAACAGCAAGATATATCATTTTGAACCTGCGGGATTGGGTCTAAAGCTGGGTGATAATGTTGTGGTTGGAACGGTTAACGGACTGGCTTTGGGACGGGTGGTGCTGTTTACAACCAAAGATGCCGCAGAGGAGTTGGCTGAGCCCATTAAGCCTGTTCTAAGGCTGGCAAATGCAGAGGATATTGAGCGCGCAGCGCAGTTGTGCTCCAAAGAACGTGATGCGCTTGCAGAAACGAATCGTTTGGTGGGAGAGATCAATCTGCCTATGAAGCTTATTTCCGCCGAGTATAACCTGGATGCCTCGCATTTGGTGGTTTTTTTCAGCGCTGACGGACGCGTAGATTTTCGTGATTTGGTGCGTGAGCTAAGCCGTAGCCTAAAAGTGCGTGTTGAGTTGCGCCAAATAGGACCGCGCGATGAGACCAAATTGCTGGGTGGCTTCGGCAGATGCGGACGTGAACACTGCTGCACTGCTTTTTTGGATGAGTTTTCGCCGGTCTCCATCAAGATGGCTAAAATACAGGATTTGCCGCTTAACCCTATGAAGATCTCGGGAGTGTGCGGGCGTTTGCTTTGTTGTCTTGGTTATGAATGCGAACAATATCGTGCGCTTAAGGAAAGGATGCCGTCCAATGGGCAGCGCGTCATGACCGATACAGGTAATGGCGTTGTGGTGGGGCAGAACACTCTGGAAGAGAAGGTTCTGGTGGAGTATGAAACAGGAGTGCGCATTGAGCTGCCTGCCTCAAAGGTTAAAATACTGGAACCCCGCCCGTCTGCAAAAGGCGCACCACAAGCATCCCGCTCTATGGCGGCACCTGCCTCACAGCCTGCCGGAGGTGAGACGCCCGGCGCTTTGAGTGAAGCGAACAATGCGCAAAACGGCGAAACGACAAAAGAGGTTCCCCAAAACGAATCTGCATAAAATAATAGCTTGCCTGCGGCGTGTTGCATCTGATTCTGCATTTTCGCAAATGCGGCGGCACGCCACGGCAACTTTAGACTTGGGGTTCCTGAAAACTTTCAATGGTTTGCCTGATGTTGGCAAATGAGTCATCTACTGCCTGAGTTTCGGCTGCGCTTGGTGCCTCATCGGGTCTTAGGTTGATGTTTTTGTGGCATCCTGGGCAAGGGATGCTTTCCTGTCGCTTGATCTGGCTGAGTTTTACCTCCAACTCGGCATCACATTCCGGACAGTGAATTTCAATCTCAAAATCTTCAAACAATGCATTATCCTTTATTTTGAACGTTCGGAGTTTCGGTGTTTCTGATAGGGTTGTTTTGCGGGCACCGATGACACCATACTTGTGCGGAAGTCAGGTGCTGTTATGTTGAAAGGGGTACTCATTTTCGGGTCAGCCAGGCGCGAGCCGATACGGCTTTCGATTTCCTCCAGCCGCATGTTAGTGGTGATTACCATGGGTAATTGTGCGTTGTAGCGGTAGTTGATTATTTGGTACAGCTTTTCTTTTTCCCAGGGGGTGGCATTCTGCGCCCCGAAATCATCCAGCACCAGCAGTGGGGTCGTCTTTATATTCTCAAAAAGCCGGTCGTAAGAAGTTTTGCTCTCCGGCGAGAAAGTGGAGCGCAATTGGTCCAAAAACTCCGGCACTACCACAAACTGCGCCGCCTGTTGGGCCTGAAAGCGGAAATTTACGATGGCTGCTGCAAGGTGCGTTTTACCGCAGCCGGTTCCTCCCTGGAATATTACCCAGCCGTCGGGTGCCTTGGCAAAACCAAGCGCCAGATCATAAGCGTGCGATAGATTATCCTGCTGCTCCTGCGGTAAGTTGATGCGGCGGTGGTCAAAAGTCGCAAAAGTCATATTTTTTTGCAGTTCCAGCCCTTCTCTCCAGCGGTAATCAGCTACATTGATATCATCATCCAATGAGAACAACTGGCATAACGTTTCGTTTTTCAGACGGCTGCGCAAACGCATTTCCATCTGATCCGGTGTGATTTCAGATGTTATGACGGTAGGTAGTTCGTAGTTGAAGCGGTGCGTCAAAAGCTGATCTAGTTTTTCCTGCGCCCAAGGAGTGGTGGCTTGTACTCCCAAATCATCCAAAATCAGGAGCGGCGCATTGCGCACCTGATCGAACAAACGGTCATATGTTTGCGTGCTGTCAGGGCTGAAAGCCGAGCGTAAGTGATCCAGCAAATCGGCGGCGGTGATGAAAAATACCACAGAGTCGCATGATATACGCTCGCTTGCAATCGCCGCGGCCAGGTGTGTTTTGCCGCTTCCCACAGCACCGATGAATACCAGCCAGCCGGATGGTGCTGCTGCGAACTTTTTGGCTGCCGTGAAGGCGGCGCCGAAACGCTGTTGCAGTCGGGCATCTCCGCTGCATCCATATGGCGCGAGCTTGTCGAAAGAAACACTTCTCAGAGCACCTAGGTTTGCATAGGTTTCCAGTTGTTTGCGGTGCCTGTCAGTGCCTTGATTTTGCATGCACTGGCATGGAATAGCACTGCTGTAATTTGTTTTGCCGTCAGCAAACAGGGGATAAACGAAGCCGGCACCATTGCAGATGGTGCAGACGTTTTCAGTGTGCGACTGTTTTTTAGCGGTGTATAAGGTGTCCGTATTGACCTCGGATATACCAGTCGGGGTCTTCTTGGGAAGCATTTTGCCTATATGTTCCATCTTTTTTACCTTCGCTGCTCCAGCGTTCCAGTATACGTGAAATATAGCGCCAGTTGCGCTTGTTGGCATAAACCGCCTCGCGCAAGGCATCGCGGAGCCATTCCTCTGAATACTGCGCCTGCGCATCCTTTAACTCTTCGGCGATCATAGGTGTCAGCATGCCGATATTTTCTTCATAGAGGCTGAAAATGTCCGGCTGCTTTGCTGGAATAAAAGCCGGTCTTACAGCTTCAATTTTGGGCAGTTTGAGGTCTCCGTTGCGTATTTTCTCAACCGCCCGGCGGTCATTCGGTGTGTTTAGAAAGTACAAATGCTCGCATGCGTTTTCTTTTGTGGTCTCTATACGGATGACGACACCGCGTTTTACGGCTGATGCCAAAGAGTCCTCAAGCGTCTCGGCAGCGGACTTACCCGTGCTTTGCATGCCGGCAAGTAGTGAGGCGTTTGAGAAAAGCTCACTCTGGCTGACGTATCGCAGGCTACCTTTTTTTGAGTAGATTGCCTGAAAAATGAAAAGTGCGCACTTCAGTTCGTTTGCATCCATATCCGGCATGAGCAAACTCAGAAAGAGGTTTGGAATGGGTGTGCACTGCATATTGGCAGGGAATCCGTCAAAGTTTTTCATGGCAGTTGCGTTGTTGCATCGTGCAGATTATCAAATTTGGTAAGAGCGTTCTTAAAACGCACTTTGACCTGTCCGATAGGACCGTTGCGATGTTTGGCCACAATGATGTCGGCAATCTCGCGCGGATACACCTGATTCGGATGTTCGCGTTCCCACTCCTCTTCGGTTTTGTAGTATACCTCATCGCGGTAGATGAAAATCACGATGTCGGCATCTTGCTCAATGGCCCCCGATTCCCTAAGGTCTGAGAGTTGGGGTATATGGGTGGCGCGTCCTTCCACGGCACGTGAGAGCTGCGAGACAGCGATTAGCGGAACATTTAACTCGCGTGCAAGACCCTTGAGCGAACGGGTGATGTTGGATAACTCCTGTACGCGGTTTTCCGAGCGTCCTTCGCTTTGCAGCAACTGCAGGTAGTCGAGGATGATTAAGTCCAATGGCTGTTCATAGTGCAGACGGCGTGCTTTACTGCGCATTTCAACCACCCGTACCATTGGGGAATCATCAATATATATGGAAGCCGAGGAAAGCTTGCCATGCGCATCCATAATGGCCTGTTCTTCCTCAAAGTTGTTGCTTCCCAGCCGTATGCGTTTGGAGTTCACCTCAGCCTCTGATGCCAGCAGGCGCTGCACTAGCGACTCGTTTGACATCTCAAGGCTGAAAATAGCCACACAGGCACCCTGGTCTATGGCAGCGTTGCGTGCGATGTTCATGGCAAGGGATGTCTTACCCATTGACGGGCGTCCGGCCAATACAATCAGGTCGGAGCGTTGCATGCCACCGAGCAATTCATCCAGTCCGTGAAAGCCTGTGTTGATGTGTGGTATGCGCTGGTAAAGACCCTCTTCCGGCTTTGGGGTTTCCTCAAAGTATTTTTCCAGAATGCTCTTGATGGACACGAAATCCAAACGTCCGCGCTCGTTGCGCAGGCGGAACAGTACGTCCTCGGCTTTGTTAAGGGTGCTGCCAGTATCTGGGTCGGCCTCATAACCCAGAGTGGAAATCTTGTCGCCGGCCGATATGAGCTGGCGCATTATTGATAGACGATAGACTATTTGGGCGTAATGCTCAATGTCCAAGGATGTGGGTACAACGGAAATCAGGTGGTTCAGGTATGCGGCGCCGCCGATTTTATCCAGTAGCCCTTGTCGGTCCAGTTCCTGGGCTACAGTGATTTGGTCGATTGCTTCATCGCGGTGATAAATGCTCAGCACCGCCTGATATATCAGGCGGTTGGCCTCGGATAAGAAGTCGTCCGGACGCAATAAAACAGCTACTTGATATACGCATTTGCCGTCGATTAGCAGTGAGCCGTTGACGGCCTCCTCGGCGTCTATATCGTGAGGTGGTAGATTAACGCCGGCCATTTAGCTTTCCTCACTGCTGATGATGATTTTTACTCCGGGCGTCAGATCACTTGAAAGGCGTACGAGCGCCTCAAATGTGCCCGTATGGCGCAAAGGTTCGGTCAGTTCCACTTTGCGCTTGTCGATTTCGCTGCCAAGCAGTTTTGATAGCGCCGCGGCGATGTCACTATTCGTAATTGAGCCGTAAAGCTGCCCTTTGTTGCCTACCTTACCTTTCAGGTTAACAGTTACGTTTTCAATGCGTTGGGCCAGAACCTTTAGCTCAGCCTTGTACTCCTCCTTGCGGCGTGTCTCGGCGCGCTTTTGGGCCTCCAGATGCTGTTGAATATCAGCGTTTGCCAAAACAGCCAGCTTTTTGGGAATGAGGAAGTTGCGTGCGTACCCGTCATTCACTTCCTTGATTTCATTAGCTTTGGCAACATTGGGAACATCTTTTAGAAAAATGACTTTCATGGCAGTATTACCTCAGGAAAATATCAGCCCTACATTATAACCTATGCTTCACCTACTGAAAACATGGCAGAGGGGCTATTTTGCTTTTTATTTTTGTAGTTTGCGGCTCTGAGAAATTATCTTTCTTCAACCCATCTTTTAGCGCTTAAGGCAGCGACCGCACCATCACCTGATGCGGCGATGACTTGGCGAATTGAGTTATGGCGGATATCCCCGGCTGCAAAAATTCCGGGAATGCTGCTTTGCATATGCCCGTCCACGACAATCATACCGCCCTCGTCCAGCGCCAGCAGGTTTTTTAGATAAGCGGTATTGGGTATGATGCCTATGGAGGCAAATATGCCATCAAGCTTAAGCTCAGAGGTTTGCCCGGTGCTTACGTTTCTAAGCAGTAGCTTTTCTACGAAATGCTCTCCTTGCACGGCTTCTGCCACAGTACTGAGGATAAATTCAATTTTTGCCTCCGCTTTGGCGCGTTCCTGCATAATGCTTGTGGCACGCAGTTGCTCCCGTCGGTGAATGATATATACCTTGCTGGCAAATTTGGCCAGGTGCAATGCTTCATATAAGGCTGAGTTGCCGCCTCCAATAACTGCCACGGTTTTTTCGCGGTAGAAAGGCGCATCACAGGTAGCGCAGTATGAAACGCCGCGTCCGGTAAATTCCTTCTCCTCGGGGATATTCAGCCGCTGCTTATCTGACCCGCCGGCAATTATGACGGCCTTTGTCGTATATTCATCATCGGTGGTTTTTACGCCAAAGCCATACGGTGGAAGCGCCGAGATGCAGAGCACTTCTGATGCGGCTTCCTGTAAGCCGTATTTCTGCGCCTGCTCGTGCATTTTTTGTGTCAACTGCATCCCTGAAACACCTTCCGGAAATCCGGGGTAGTTATCCACTTTGTCGGCCTCGTTAATCATGCCGCCGATGAGACTTTTTTCAATGAGTAGCGTGTTTAGGCGGTCACGTGCGGTATATATTGCGGCTGAAAGCCCTGCCGGGCCGCCTCCGATAATTACCACATCAAATTTTTGATTCGTATTTTCTTGGCTCATTTTTGACCTCATTCGGGTTGCGTTGCGCAAATATGTGTGTCTGGCAGTGGCGACAGCGCTGTTTGGGAACTTTGCCAGCATACCATTATAACATGTCTTTTATACACGCGGGCAGGTGCGCCAATCGCTGCTCTTTGTTGTTGATGCAGAATGACTAGATGCAAAATCCCTTAAATTGCGATTGTGCGTCTGGTGCGTGCTTTGCGGCTAGCAATGCTGCACCGAACGCACCCATAAGCTGCGGCGCCTGCGGGATAATCAGCTGACAATGCAACTCTTGTTGCAAAGCGCGCACAATACCGCGATTGAGAGCTAATCCTCCCTGGAATATCACAGGCGTGAGTATTTCCTTTCCCGCTGCTACGCTGTTGAGGTAGTTATGCACCAGAGTTTGGCATAAACCATATAGTATATCTTCCAGCTTGGCGCCGCTTTGCTGTTTGTGAATCATCTCGGACTCGGCGAAAACGGTACAGCGCCCTGAAAAATGGTCCGGTGTATTTGAAAAGCAGGCAAGCTCACCAAACTTTTCCATTGTCAATCCCAGCCGTTGCGCCTGGTGGTCAAGGAAACTGCCGGTGCCGGCAGCGCAAACGGTGTTCATGCCGAAATCCAGCACCAGTCCGTCTTTGAGTACAATGATTTTGCTGTCCTGTCCGCCGATTTCAATTATGCTTCGTGCGTGCGGAAAATAGTGCAGGGTAGCTGCCGCATGAGAGGTAACCTCGTTTTTGACTATATCCGCACCAACAATGTTTCCTGCCAATTCACGGGCGCTACCGGTAACTGCCACTGATGCTACGGTTGCGTCTTGAGGGAGTTGCTGCTGAATGGTTAGCAGACCGGCTTTCACCGCCGCTTCCGGTTGCCCATGTGTTGGCAGACACGCCTGTGCAACCAGCTGGTTCTCGGTGTCAAGGAGCGCCAGTTTGGTGGAAACAGAGCCGACATCAATGCCGAGATAGTAATTCATTTTGCTCAACGAAAAATCAACCCCAAAATTTGTCTGACAGGAGTATATACCAAGCATCCACATCCGTAAACCGAAGCTGGCGTGGATATATTTAGGTTTGCCCCAAAGTAAAGGCGATGCTAAAATGTGCAGGTAAATTTATGCCTTACAATACCATTTTCATCAAGGGCGCACGCGAGCATAATCTCAAGAATGTTGACGTGGCGATTCCGCGCGACAAGCTGGTGATTATTACCGGTGTTTCCGGCTCGGGTAAGTCCTCACTGGCATTTGATACCATTTATGCCGAGGGACAGCGGCGCTATATGGAGTCCCTCTCAGCCTATGCGCGACAATTTTTGGGGCGCATGGAAAAACCCGACGTGGACTACATTGAGGGGCTTAGCCCTGCTATTTCCATTGACCAAAAGGGGGTTAGTCACAATCCGCGCTCCACAGTTGGAACCATCACTGAAATTTATGATTATCTGCGCCTGCTTTTTGCGCGCGTAGGGCATCCGCATTGCCCGCAGTGTGGACGTGAGATTTCCATGCAAACGGTACAGCAGATTGTGGATGCTGTGCAGGCGTTGCCTGCCGGCTCGCGCATACTTGTACTTGCGCCAATTGTAAAAGACCGTAAAGGCGAGTACAAAGAGGTCTTTGAGGAACTGCGCCGCAGTGGTTACGCCCGCGTGCGTGTTGACGGCACGACCATGGAGCTTGATAGTGATATTGAGCTGGATAAGAAAAAAAAGCACACCTTGGAGGTTGTTATTGATCGTTTGGTCATCGGGCAGGAAGGTAACTTGCCCCGCATTGCCGACTCGGTGGAAACGGCACTCAAACAAGGCAAGGGGGTAGTGTTAATTTCCATAGTGGAAGGAGAGGAAATTCTCTTCTCCGAACAGTTTGCCTGTCCTGATTGCGGCATCAGTATAGGTGAGGTGGAACCCCGTACATTTAGCTTCAATAGCCCGCATGGTGCTTGTCCTGCCTGCACCGGTTTAGGCGTGAAAATGGAGTTTGACCCGGAACTTGTAATACCGAACAAGGAGCTTTCACTCGCGGAGGGGGCAATTCATCCATACCAGTGGCAGACATGGTATTTCTCGCAACTGGAGAGTCTGGCGCAGCGGCACCATTTTTCGCTAAACACACCAGTGAAAGATCTCAATGCGGATTTTCTGCAGTTGGTGCTCTATGGAGAGGGCGGAGAGGCACATGTTTATCGCAATCGTTTTGGCAGGCCTCGCCCGTATCATGACGGCTTTGAGGGCGTCATTCCGCGTCTTGAACGCCTGCATCGTGAAACCGAGTCTGAGCTGTCACGTATGGCACTTGAGCATTATATGGTGACATTGCCGTGTCAGGTCTGCGGCGGCAGGCGTCTTAAGCCTGAGGCACTTGCGGTGACCATAGGCGGCGTAAATATCGTACAGGCTGCTGGTATGTCTGTGAGTAAGTCAATGGAATGGGTCTCTGCCCTTGGTGCTGAGCAGACTGTCCTTAGCAATAAGGAGAGCACGATTGCCCGCGAAATTCTCAAGGAAATTTCATCGCGGCTGCGTTTTTTGGTGAATGTAGGGCTGGATTATCTTACGCTTGAGCGTTCTGCGGGAACACTTTCCGGCGGTGAGGGTCAACGCATCCGTTTGGCGACACAAATCGGTAGCGGACTGATGGGCGTGATGTATATTTGTGATGAGCCCACCATCGGCTTGCATCCAGCTGACAACTATCGTCTGGTGGAGACATTCAAACATTTGCGTGATTTGGGCAACAG
>WQXK01000010.1 GCA_009784845.1 Dehalococcoidia bacterium
GTTTCGGCATCATTGCCACAGATTAAATAGTTTTTGCTGAGGCTTGTGCTGGTTATTGAAAGAAGCCTTGTAAGGCGGAGAAACTCACCATCTTCAAAATCATCTGCATCCATGCCGCAGTCAAAGCCAAAGAGGCTTTCCAAATCGCTTGCATCTTCCCATCCAGTTTTCAGACTGAGCGTTATGCTCAATGTACCGCTACCGGAGTCCCAAACGGCATTACTTAACTCAAAAATTTCACTGGTGAGTGTCAGACTTGAAATGTCTGGAATTGTGCGGAAATCGGGGTAAATAGTAAAAATAAAGTCTGTATTGGTATTGTCATGTAAGTCTGTTTTCAGGTCTGCGTGCAGACAGGAGGGCATGTTATACAAAGCCGTATAAGGGAGCGTGTAATCGGTGGCAAATATACTGGAATAAAGCACAGGGAGTCCTTCAAAATAGATTTCCCCATATGCAGTTGTCGGCTGAACCAGTGCCACGATTGCGCCATTTGGATATGCATCAAGCGGCGCGGAAATGATAATTTGTCCGTTCTCGATTTTTGTCTGATAAAGTTTTACGGGTGCGCCGCTTACCGCACCTCCTGCGGCAGTAAGTTCCATCACAGCGGCAAAGTACCTCAGGTTGGTGTTGTAGTTTGCGCCTCCCGAGCCGCTTGTTGGCGCGGGTACGGAAAACTCTGCCGTGCCGGCTTTCTTCATCCAAAAGGCAATAACGTTGTTGGCTGATGTTGGCATAGTCCAGCCTTCGGGGAGAGCGGTGCCTATCGTTGGATAGAGCGCTCTATTCGGGTTGCCGATGCTAATGTCTCCGAATGCGCCTGCCGGCAGAAGGGTAACCTGCCTTGGTATGTTGGTTGTACTGGTTGCGCTTTGCATGTTGCCGGCAATAGCGACGTAGCCGGTCTGTACGAGCACATTCTCACTTATGTATAAATTGCGATATTGGTTTGCTGTATTGGTTCCATAGGCAACGAGGCTATTTATGGTCACGTCGGAAACGTTGCCTTCGTTCAGGATATGACGACCGTTGCAGTCACTGTCTTCCCTGACTGCGGTGGCAATAACCGCGCGGTTGTTAAAGAGTAAAACTCCGTTTGGTCCGTTGTCTACCACGCCGCCGTTCATCTCAAAGAAGCAATCACCGCTTTTGTTAACTGCGATGCCGGGGCCCATACCGTCGGCTGTAGTACTGTCCTGAACAAGCCCGCCGTTCATTATCAGCTTCGAGCCGGCTTGCTGTATGTTTATGCCGCCGCCATAAGCAATGTTCATGACAGAATTTCGGCATACCTCACTGCCGTCCTCAAGAATTACTGTGCCGCCGGCTACAACATATATGCCGCCACCATTGGTCCCGTAGGCGAGTGCTACGGGTATCCCAAAAACGGTTTGCCAGTTGGTACCTGTTTGTCCGGCATTGTCGTTGATTTTGCCAAATACCTTGATTGATATGTTCGTGCTGCGACTGACGCCGATGGCCCCGCATTTGACGGCGTTGTGGTGAATGTTTGCGTTCGGACCGATAATAGCCGAGCCGGGTTCTCCTGTATTCGGGTCAAGAGTCGTGCCGCCGCTGAAAAAGACTGCGGATTTGAAGCCTCTTCCCTCATGTGTGGCTGACGTACTGTGGTCAGTGGCGTCCCAGCCCTTGTTTCCTTTCATTCCGCTTATCTCGCCGTCAATGAAGCATTTATATACCCCGCTGAGTTTGACGCTGTGGGCGTTTGCTATATCCGCAATTTTGGCGCCGTAATACATGTAGAAATGGGAGCCGGAAGAAATGCTGACAGCTGTTTCACCCACGGCGCGATAGTCCGTTGTGGTCGAACTGAGTGATCTGGTTGTATTTGTTGAGCCTATGTCGCTAATTAGACTGCCGGATTGCATTATAAGCGTGGCGCCATCAGATGCGCGGGCTGCTGTCATGCCTCCGAAACTGTGCAGTGCGGCGCCGTCTCCAAGTATGATTGTTGTGCAGAGTGCATAAGAGGTGACAATGGAGTCCTGAACATAAGTGGTGCCTGTACAGGACACGCCATTATCGGTTGGCGCATAGCCAAAAATAGTTCCTTCATGGAGATATGCATCGTCAAAAATGATGTTCTCAAGTGTTAGCGAAATGGGAGTCGCTGTGGGTGTCAGATCTACAGTTTCGATTTCCAGCATGGGTGGGTTGTACCCTCCGCGCATCACATCTGACAGTGCGGCAAAACCGCTGCCGCGCGTTACAGTAAAGCGGTTGCCTCCCAAGCTGGTGATAGTGACGTTGTTATCGTAATATCGTGCGCTGGCAGTGGAAGTTAGGTCCGTCATGACATAAACAACATAGTTTTTGTACTGTCCGCTGGAGTTGATAACTACCGATGTTTTGGCAAGCGATGCCCATGGGTTTGCCTGTGAGCCATCACCTGTGACGTCATCGCCATACGCAGCAACGTAGTATTCGGCATCAGGTGGTGCTGCGCTGAGCACACTCAGTTTTGCGGAGCAAAATCCGCCAGCGCATGACCTGCCATAAATGATAGACATGCCAAAATAACTGCCAGTAAAATTGCCGAAATTCTTTTCATCTTGCGCATTTGTGTGCTTTACCTCACATTTTCAATTTTGTTGCATCCATGTAGAGAGTGTAGTTTTAGCCTATTTGTAAAAGTATAACATAAAGTATAGTGTAACTCCAATGTTAGCGCTCGGTATGTTAGTGAACTCCTGCATCGTCTGTGCTTTAGTTGTTCCCACGATAGACTGCCTCATCTAGTGATTTATTGAGGTTTTCAACTTTATTAAATCACTTCTAGCAGTCTCTTGCTTTATACCTAATTCTCCTACATTAATTTTACACCAGCGCTTAGTGTACTATTCTATGCAACGGAGCGCAATCTTAGGAACGGCTAGTTATTGCGGATGAGGAAAGTAACATTCGTGTTACTCGAATGCGAAATAGAGACATCTACCGAATTTAGGTATAAAGTCATCTAAATGTAGCTATCATTTGTTATGCCTCTAACGAACATATAAACCAATGGGTAGCTACTGTATTTCTATTGCGGTAGACCCTGTTTGTATGGAGGCTCGGTGTTCTGTCGTAGTGCAACAAGGTACTTGAAAATATCCTCGCCGCTGCGATATTTACTGCGGTCATATTTATCATGATGCACCATATCAGGTAGTGGACGACGATAGGATGCCTTTGGTTGGTAAGCTGGATAGCCTATGACTGCTAGCGTATGCACTTCTAAGATTTCTGGCACGTCCAGAATGCGTTTAAGTGCTTGTCCCCAAGGACGATTGACGCTTATCCATTCTGAACTGAGCCCGGCTGCGGCTGCTGCTAAATGCAGCATTTGAGTGGTATTAGCCATGTTCTTAAGGTAAATGGCATCGGCAGAACCTTCTGTTACGAGAAAATTAGCGCCCAGCACAGTGGCTTGATATGTACGACGATCACCTACTAGCACAATAATCACCGGTGCGTCTTGAAATTGCGGAGTGGTGAGTGGTGTGCGCAAGTGATGGTGCCGTATTTCTGGTACACGCATTTGTTCAATGAAGTAGGCTTCCTGATTTGGTACTAGCCATGAATCGGCGATGCGAGCACGAGTGGTCGCATCTTGCACCACGATGAATTCCCAAGGCTGAGCATTGGCGCCTGACATAGCCCAGCGTCCAGCTTCCAGTATTTTTTCTATCAACTCAGGTGGTATCGCATCGGGTTTAAAACGACGCACGCTACGGCGAGTTTGCACAAGCTGTAAAAAGTCATCAATATTCAAGAGTCTACTCCTTTTCCGGCATGTAACCTTGCTGATATGGTTTTTCTGTAGTACTGCGCAAGCTGTGAATGAACTTTTGTATTTCCTCGGCGGAACGCAGTTTATTATGGTCATATTTATCGTAGTGTACGATTTCAGCAAGTGGACGGCGGTCGGCACATTTCGGGGTATAAGCGGGGTAACCCAACGCTACCATGGTATGAACTTCAAGCGCACTTGGTATGTCTAATATGCGCTTAATCTCTTCCGCCCACATACGCGTGACGCTAATCCACATAGCTCCAAGCCCTGCGGCGGAGGATGCTATTTGTATGTTATGTGTGGCATTAGCGATGTTTTTTAAATAGATGGCATCGGATGCCCCTTCTGTCATTAAAAAACTGACTCCCATTACGCTGGCTTGGAAAGTGCGGCGGTCGCCAAGAACTACGATGATGACAGGAGCATCTTTGAAAGCTGCAGTGGTCGCGAATTCACGTAGCGGCGGCAATCTTAACTCCGCAACGCGCATCTGCTCAAAAGCATACATCTCTTTGTGTGGCTCAAACCATGATTGAGTAAGTTTGGTGCGTGTAGTAGCATCTTGCACCACGATGAATTCCCAAGACTGAGCATTGGCGCCTGACATAGCCCAGCGTCCAGCTTCCAGTATTTTTTCTATCAACTCAGGTGGTATCGCATCAGGTTTGAAACGCCGTACACTGCGGCGAGATTGTGCCAGTGTTATGAAATCATCTATGTGCATTCTAGCTACCCTGTTTTTTATAGCGGTCGTATGAAGCTTTTGTTGATTTCCGAAGATCTAATATGAACTGCTGTATATCTTCTGCCGAACGGTATTTATCCATTTCATAGCGGTTATGGTGCATTATTTGGTCTAGTGGTCTGCGATGCCTTGTCATCGGCTGAGAGTCTGGATATCCTACCGCCACTAGCGAGTGTACGTCAAGTATGTCTGGAATCTCTAAAATATGTTTTAGCATTTCGCCCCAAATGCGGTTAGCGCTAACCCACTGAGTGGCAAGACCAAGTGTTTCCGCTGCTAAATGTATATTTTGCGTAGCATTACCAATATTTTTCAGGTAAGTGGCATCTGTCCCGCCTTCGCCCCATAGATAATTGGCTGCGAGCACCGTAGCTTGATAAGTGCGGCGGTCGCCAAGCACGACGATAAGTACTGCGGCATCTTTGAACCCTGGAGATACTTCCAAGTTGTAAAAGTTAGGATGCTGCAACTCTGGCATGCGGGTTTTCTCAATATCAAATGTTTCCTTACGTGCTTCCGGCCATGACTCGACGATGCGTTTTCTTACAATGGCATCGTCAACCACTACGAATTCCCATGGTTGTGCATTGGCTCCCGACATAGACCAGCGCGCGGCTTCAAGCATTTTTTGGATGTCTTCCATTGCAACGGAATCAGGCTTGAATTTGCGTGTGCTATGGCGGTTGTGTACTAATTCCAGAAAATCATCTATTTGCATAGTTCTAACGTATCCTTGTGATTAGAAATTACTATGGATGATCGGATAGTTACGTATTTTAGCACTACAGTGTGCTTCCTACATGGGTCCCTAGGGCTCATGACTGTTTTATTTGAGCATGTTATAGTGGCGACGCTTAGTGGGTGCTCATACGTTAAAGCGTATGTTGGAGAAACCGTAGATAATCTGTATAGGGAGAATAGATGTGAAAATTATTAAATGGATGGCTCTAATTTCCATGGTGCTATGTCTGTGCGTATCAGCTATGCCGTTATTGTCGTGTAGCAAGTCTGACAAAGTAGTTATTGAGATGGCTGGTGCCGATTCGTTCAATACGTGGCTTGCCACTTATGCTATTCGTGAGGGAAAAATAACCTCACCAGATGTTGATTTGAGGATTACACTTGCGGATACCCGTACTTATGAAACCGCACTGATGAATGGACACTACAATATGGGAACACTATCGAACGCAAGGCTGGCAACTGTGCCGGATAATAATATTCCGCTGATGGCAATCAGCACTTTTGTTGTTCATTCAGGTGCACTGGAGCGCAATGGTGTAAACTTTGTGCTGTCTAAGGCTGGTAGTTCCATCAACACCCCAGATGACTTGAAAGGAAAGAATGTGGCTGTTGGAAATGTTAGCAGCAGTAGCACATCTTCTCTAATCGCTTTGCTTAAGATGAATTTTAACCTTGACGCAAGAGAGCAGGAAAAGATTACTGATGCGGCAAATCAGATTACATTGATACAGGCTCAGGGAGATCTTGCGGAATTGGTTCAGCTTGGAACATATGATGCTGCGTTAATCGGGCAAAACGATGGTCCCAAAGCATCAAAAAATCCTAATCTGAAAGTCGTCATGAGTATTGACCAGCTATTTTTTGAAAAATATGGCATGCCTTATATTACCTCCACGTTGGTGGTAGATAAGAATTTTCAGAAAGATAATCCTGGAGCCGTTGCGGCTGCTTATGAACTGCTTATCGAGTCCCATGCCTATGGCGAAGAACATATTGACGAACTGGCAGCTTTGTATGCTAGTGAGTATGCCAAAGGAACAGATGCGGACTTCTATAAGATGATTTACAACGAACACTCCGGGGTCAACATAGCCGCAATTGAAGGCAAGGCAAAAGAGGTAATTATGGCCGGATTTGAATTTGCTGTAATTGCTGGTGAAAGTAGCGCAGTGCCAGACCCGGATGTAATTTTTGGTTCTCCGTATATCAACTAATTAAACTGGGGTGGAGTGAGCGCTCACTCCACCCCAGTTTGTTCATACTTTTTTGATTTTACTGTGGGTGTTTTGAAAATGAGCCAAGGGATTAGTTGCAACAATAATGCGTAGAATCTGGGCGCTAATAGCTATAATTGTTTTTATTTTGATATGGTGGGGGCTGTCTGCCTCAGCAGTTTCCTCGTTTTTACCAAATCCCATGCAGTCAGTTCAAGCTCTTATTAGACGCCTAAGCGCGCCTAAAGGGATGAGCCATGTGCGGTTGTCTCTTTATCGCGTTTGCGTAGGTACCTTTTTGGGGGCTGTCATTGGTACAGTATTTGGTATTGCGACGCGTTACGTCAAGGCGATTGAAGTGGTTGTGCGCTCAGTAATATATCCTCTGTTGCAATCCGTTCCGACAATTTGTTGGGCAATGGTGTTTATAATATGGTTTGGATTGAATGGAGTTGCCCCATTTCTCTCTGTGATGGTGGCGGCGGCTCCATTTTTTATCATAAATACATGGGAAGGTATGAAAGAACTGGATGCCAGTCTCATTGAAATGGCCTCCTCATTTTCACGAAGTCGCTTTAAAGTATTGGGCAAGGTTGTTCTGCCAATGCTTTACCCATATCTTTTTGCAGCCACAAAAAGCGGCTTCATGATTGCATGGAAGATTATTATCCCAGCAGAGATTTTTGGCGCCACAGCTGGTATGGGATATAGGGTGCACTACGCATTTAGTAATCATATGATTGATGATGTGTTCGGCTGGACTTTGGCGTTTGCCGCAATTTTGATTTTCTTTGACTATGGCGTTTTCAATTTTATTGATAGGAAGTTTGTGCGTAAATGGAAGCCGCAAGAATCGAAACAATCGTAGTCAATGATCTGTGCAAGAGATTTGGGCGGCTGGAAGTGCTTTCAGACATCAACTTTGATGTAAAACAGGGAGAACTGGTGTGTATTCTTGGTCCCTCAGGTTGTGGCAAAACCACTATACTGTGCATTATTGCAGGGTTGGTGCCGCACTATAATGGCTCGGTGCTATTAGAAGGCGAAGATATACGCATAAATCGTGATTCGTTGCATAATACTGCCATCGTATTCCAGGAGCCACGCTTACTACCATGGCGCACCGTTTGGCAGAATATACGACTGTCGCTGGAGCTTCGCAATAAAAAGATGGAAGCAAGCGATGAACAGTTGGTCGAGCATGCGCTTGCACTGGTAGGGTTGTCCGAATTTGCAAAGTCATTTCCTCATCAACTTAGTGGCGGCATGAAGCAGCGTGTGGCGCTGGCAAGGGCGCTGGTTACCCAACCACAGATACTTTTTATGGATGAGCCGCTTACGGGGTTGGACCTGCGCAATCGTGAAGAGTTGCAGGATGAAATTCTGCGCATTTGGAACGAAAAAAAGGTATCGCTGTTACTCGTAACGCATGACCCCTCCGAGGCTATATACATGGCTGACCGCATTATCGTACTTTCCGGCCGCCCGTCGAGCATACGTGACATAATCTCTGTGTCTATCCCGCGTCCGCGCCCGCGTGATGCGGTGGAAACCATAGCGCTGGAACAGCATATCCGCAGCCTGTTCGGCGATGATTAATGCATAATGGGCTTGCGGCTTTTTCTGTGCCGATAGTCCTGTTCATTTGCCTGAAGTGGTGCGAAAGTTTTAATATTAGACAAGTTAATTTCAATGTCGGGAAAGCATAAAACACTATGCCCATAAGAGCCAGATTGCTGATAGCCTTAATTGCCGGTGCCGGCATGGTACTGTTAAATCTGTTGGCGGAATGGCTGCTAAACCGAGAGTTGGTAAGGACGGATTTTTTGATTTCCGTGCTGGCCGGAGTTTTTGTTATGCTGATAGTGTTTCTACTGTTGAGGCACCTGCCAGATAGATACAGAAAAAATAATTGACAAATAATCATTGAAAACTAGTATAATTACAATACAAGATATAGATGGTCAACGTTTCTGGTGTGGCCAACTTTAGCACAAGGAGAGAACATGTCGATTTCAGGATGGTGTTTCACTCTCGGAGCATTGTTTGTGCTGATTGGAATAGGCTTCTTTGTATGGGGCAAGAAAGAGGCGCGCGACTATGAACTTTATCTGGTGTCGTGTCGTGACCTGCGTGAATTCATGCAACGCACCCCTGAACGCCCCGAGCCCGGAGCACTCAAACATGGCGGAATCATAGGTGTGGTGCTGGGCATTTGGCTGGTGCTTGCCGGTTTATTCTTTCTATAGTGCACTCAAAAGCGAAGATGTTACTTGCTGGCTATAAGGCATAGGTAGCCTGCGGAGAATTCCTCTTTTTGCGGGCTCTGCGCCTTGTCAAAATTGTTGAGGAGGTAGCCAAATGCAAAGAACTCGTGCATATTGTCGTTGGCAAAGAACGCGTACCATCAGAAAGAAGCTGTCCTTACTCAAGCGCATGGGAGGTGATGACCTGATTCAGGGTTGGGTGCGCGGAAAACCGGGCAGGCTGGCCAAGGGGAAAATTCATTGCTCCTGTTATCTGTGCAGAACAAAGTCATACGAGCAAATCTCCCATCAAAGTGCAAAACAAAACGAAACCGCAACGCAGCAAATGTTCAGCTACTAGCCCGCATTCGTTTTGAACTATACCATTGCAATAAGCCGATACTGTTGAGTACAGAACTCACGGTTAGGACGGCATTCATTTTGGCGGCAGGCTGTTTTATTCCGTACCGATAGCCTTTTTCTCAAGCTTGTTTTGGATGTCATTCAGCTTGTAGTAAATGCCTTTGCGTGACATCAACTCATCATGCGTTCCGCTTTCGGCAATGCGATGCCCGTCCAATACAACTATTTTGTCCGCTTTGCGTATAGTGGACAGTCTGTGGGCAATTATTATGGTGGTTCGCCCACGCATCAGCCGTTCCAGTGCCTGCTGTATTAGGAATTCGGTTTCCGTGTCAACGGATGAGGTGGCCTCGTCCAGAATCAGCAGAGGGGCATCTTTCAGTATGGCACGGGCAATGGAAATGCGTTGTTTCTGCCCGCCGGATAATTTGATGCCGCGCTCGCCTATGAGTGTGTTATAACCATCCGGCATGGTGCTGACAAAATCGTGTACATTGGCTATGCGGGCTGAGGCTTCCATCTGTTCATCACTGGCATGCGGGTTGCCGAATAAAATGTTCTCGCGCACGTTGCCGTGGAATAACAATACGTCCTGAAGCACAATGCTTATCTGCTGGCGCAGGCTTTCCAATGTGACGTTGCGGGTGTCGCATCCGTCCAGAGTAATACAGCCGCTTTTAATGTCATAGAAACGCGGTATAAGGCTTACCAGTGTGGATTTGCCAACTCCGGAAGGCCCAACCAGCGCAACTACACTGCGTGCCGGAATTTCCAAGTCGATGTGCTCAAGCACCGGCTGCCCTGCCTGATACTCAAAGCCAACGTCTTGGAATTGTAAAGCACCGGTGGCTTTGGTCAGTTTAATGGCATCCGGCTGGTCGTGTATTTCGGGCTCTTCCTCCACCAGTTCTGCGACGCGGTCGGCTGAGGCAAGCGCACGCTGCACGTGCTCCCAGGATACTGACATGGTACGTACCGACTGGTAAAGCATGTCAAGATATAGGAAAAAGACTACCAGTTCGGGTATGGTGAGCACCTGATTGAATGCCAGCCTGCCGCCGAAATAAATCACAATCAATGTGCCCAAAGCGGATGCGAACTCCACCAATGGGTCAAAAGCCGACATAAGTTTAATGGCTTTAAGCGACAGGGAACGATGGCGCTCTATGCCTTCATTGAAGTGCTGGCTTTCCTCTGCCTCACGGGTGAAAGCCTTAATGTCACGTATGCCGGATAGATTGTCATTTAGTATGGCGTTGATGTTGCCCAGTTCCTTCTGACGTTCGCGGAATGCCGGACGTACGTAGCGTGCGAAACCGCGCATAGCCAGCACAACAAGCGGAATGGGAATTAGACTTAGCAGCGCCAAGCGCCAATTGAGCAAAAACAGCACCAACAACACACCAACCAGTGTGATAAAGCTAACCAGCACGTCCGGTATGGCATGGGCGATAAGGTCCTCAAACTGACCAATGTCGTCTATGACCCGCGTCATAAGCTGGCCGGTTTGTTTGTTCTCATAAAAACGCAGAGAAAAGCGCTGCATGCGCTCATAGATATACTTGCGCGTATCAGCCACCACACCCCATCCTGCAATATGGGAGTAATAGCTTTTGACAAAGCTAAGACCGGCGCGGATGATGAAAATTACCAGCGCCAGCAGCGCCAGTTGTGAAATGATGCGCAACGTATCTGCCGACGCGCCGTCGTCATTGAGTATGCCAAGCAGGTTTTTTATAATCCACGGTATGAGTAGCTGTACTCCTACCAGCAGCATCATGGCGAGAATAGTGATGCCCAAAATGCGCGTATAGCGGCGGGCGTAACCCAAAACAAGCTTAATAGGTTTCAAAGGCATTTTCTCCACAAGGAATGCATTATTGGCTAATACTTAATCCTATGCTGGCATAATGCCTTTGTCAAACATGCTACTTGAGTGTGGGATTTCTCATATTTTTGCTATGGAATAGCGTATTGTCGTATACTCAAGCGTATCGTGTCGTCTGATTATCAGTTTTTGGATACGTAAACTCCAATATTGACGAGGAGGGTCAAATGAGCAAAAAGGCCTTACAGAGAGTTTTACTTGCATTCATCGCATTGTATCTTATTATTTTTGCTGGGCGAGCCGTATATGAGTTTACCGCATCTGGTGATAATAATACTGATTATTGGCGTGGTTACTTCTGGGGCAGTATGTACTATAACTATGCCACAGTGGCGTTACCTTCCAGTGATTCGCTGATATTAGTTGAGCAAAAGTATGAGTTAATCGCGGATATTACGTCAAAGACGTCAAATTTTGACTCTGACATGAACTTATTAAATGAAGTATTGGACGAACATAGTGCAATTGTGCAGAAAGAAGACCGAAGCGGACTTTCCGGTCGTCGCAGAGTCGAACTTGTTATCGGTGTGAGACCTGAAAAATTTGATGTAGTGCGAGATGAGATATTGCAGATTGGGCGCATAACGTCCTCATCAATAACCAAGATAGATATGACATATGAATACCTGCAAATGCTTGCGGAAAGAGAAGCCCTAGAAAGCCATCTGGAAAAATATAAAAAACTTCAAGCCCAGAGTAGTAGCGTGTCTGAATTATTGCAATTAGAGGAAAAAATCTTTAATGTCGAAACGCAGATACTGCAGAAGCTTGTAGACATTGGCAGATATAGCGATGAAAATGCGCTGTGCACAATTACCTTTTCGCTATATGAAGGAACAGGGGCTAGTGCCATGGTTAAGCTTTGGAACGCACTAAGATGGTCAACAGCAACATTCGCCATAATCATTGCGGTCTTGATGTTGACAGTGTGTAGCGCTTTCGCGCTTGTGTGGTGTGGTCCTTATATCAAGAAGAAGCTTGTGAAAAATTCCGGGTCCGCAAAACCGGAGCATATTGGAAAAGAATAAAGTTATCCAATATTTCCTCAAATTAGATATCGGCCTATTGACAAGCACATATGCCTGTGTAATAATCCCGACAGGTAGAAAGTTTGGTGCACCCAACCTGTGAGTAAAGAGCTTCAAAATCCGGTGTTCACGGCCATGGATGACAGACTGTAGCCGAGTTTATTAAATGGAGGTCATCCGTGAGCTATCAGGATAGAACTCTCTCATGCGTAGATTGTGGCATTGATTTCACATTCTCTGCAACTGAGCAGGAATTCTACGCAAAGAAGGGTTTCACCAATGATCCCAAGCGCTGTCCGACCTGTCGTGCTGCCAAAAAGCAACAGATGGGTGGGCGTGAGCATGGTGGTCAAAGGCAGATGTTTCAGACAGTCTGCGCAGCTTGTGGTATAGATACTCAGGTGCCGTTCGAGCCTCGCAACGGTCGCCCTGTGTATTGCAGCGATTGCTATACCAAGAACAAAGACTAAAGAACCCAACATCGTAAACCTAAAAACAGGCCGGAATCCCCGACCTGTTTTGTTATATGCAGACATCTTTTGAAAGTGTATTTTATTCCATGTGAATGCCATTAATAGGAAGCAACGATATGTGAATTTATTGGCAATAGAGATTTGTTGTGCCAAAGCTATTGTAAAGTTTACATAAAGGGTGATTTACGGGCTTGTGGTTTGCCGTTCTACTCTTTTCTGTCTAGCCGGTACATATCGCTATAAGCTTGTTCGCATCCCAGTGTGTTCTGTTGCATCAGCGTTTTCAGTTCTGTCATGCGCGTGGCGAAAGTGGTAAGGTCTTTCTTTTCAACCAAGTCGGCCCATTCTTTGGCGCGCCTGACGAAGTCTTTCTCAAGAGAGGGTAATTCTTGCAGGTGCGATTGTATTGCGGCATAAAGTGCTGGGTCTTCACTGAGCACGCTGCCGATTAACGTCATCAATACACGGAATGTGACACTGCTGGTTGGTTCCACTCGCTCCAACTCCGGTTGGTGCAGCAGGGTATCCCCTGACACAATGGCGATGAAATGCGACAGCCCAAGTACCATTCCCATCAAGCGGTCATGCTCGGCGGGTGTCATAATTTCTACATGTGCCCCCCGTGCTTCCGCCCATGTTCGCACGCTGGCAGCAAAAACCTGCTCCTCCTCTGTGGTTGGGGTGAGCACAACGTTTTGTTTGGCTAAACTATGCGCGCCGGGCCCGAATATGGGATGTGCTCCCAGCACCAAACACTCCGGCAAATACTTATGCATAACATCTACCGGCATCATTTTTACCGAGGTGACGTCGATCACTTTTTGCCCTGCTTTGATTTTTTTACTCAGTTCCTTGATGCTATCCTCAAATGCCGAAATCGGCACGGCTAATATCACAATATCGACCTTGGCGGCAATTCCTATATCTGTGGTGCCCACTGTTTTCAACTCGCTTGAGGCAGCGGATAACCGCATGGCGTGGCTGTCAATTAATACGACATTCATGTTTTCGGCAAGTAGCTGGCGCGCAACCCACATGCCCATCTTGCCAGCGCCTCCAATGACCGCAATGTTCACTGGTGTTCCCCGTAAGACGTGCGCGGATATGAGCCCAGCACTTTAATAAACAAGGCATGCTCCTCAAGCGCGGACAACATCTCGGAGATGTTTTTATCCAAATGGTGACCATCAAAGTCAAGGTAGAAATTATACTCCCAAGGCTTGTGGCGCGTTGGGCGTGATTCCACTTTGCTCAGATTTATATTCCGCTCGGACAGTTCTTTCAAGAAAGCATAAAGCGCCCCCGGGCGGTCTTTAACTGAGAATACCAACGATGTTTTATCGCAGCCAGTTGGTTGAGCATCCTGTGATGAAAGAATGAAGAAGCGTGTGTAATTGTATGGAGCATCTTCAATGCCGCTGGCAAGTATGTGCATGCCGTAGATGGCGGCAGAGCGTGCGCTGGCCACGGCTGCGGCATCAGCCAAATTCTCTTCCTTGAGCATCTTTACTGCGCCTGCTGTGTCATAAGACGGGATAATCCGGCATCCGATGTGTTTCAAAAAGGTTTGGCATTGCCCCAATGCCTGCGGGTGCGAGTAGACACGCTTGATTGCATCAAGTGTGGTCTGCGGTGCGGCGATTAGGCAATGGGATACCCTTAGCATATGTTCGCCGCATACACGCAGCGGTGATTCCAGCAGCAAATCATATGTTTTGGATATACTACCTTCCAGGGAGTTTTCCACAGGCACTGCGGCATGGGTTGCATCAGCGCATTCTACGGCTGCGAAAGCATCTTCCAGTTTTTCATAAGGGAGTGTCTGCGCGGTCTGCCCGAAATACTCAAGCGCTGCTTGCTGGCTGTAGGCCCCCATTTCGCCTTGGAATGCCACCGTCAGCCCTTGTACGCTTTTTGAGGCAGCGATGATGCGGTGATATATGCTCTCAACGGCGGCGGTATCAAGCCCAGCTTCGCAGGCCATTTGACGTACGCGTGACATAACTGCAGCCTCGCGCGCGCTGTCTGTAATTGCCTGTCCGCTGCGTTTTTTCTCTTCGCTGATTGCGGCTGAAAGCTGTTGTCTTTCTGACAGCAGTTTTAAGATGTGCGCGTCTACGCCATCAATCTGGTTGCGCAAATTCTCCAAGCTCATACTCAAATTACCCTTGATAATTTGCCTGAGCGCAGTGCCAAATCGCACAATACCACTGCCATAGCGCTCTCGGCCACCACAACGGCACGGGGCACGATGCATGGGTCGTGACGTCCGTCTACATTGATTTCGCTTATGCTTAATGTGCGTATATCCACGCTGCGCTGCGTTTGCGCAATAGACGGCGTGGGCTTGACGGCGAGCCTGGCAACTATTGGCATACCGGTTGTTATGCCGCCCAGCGCCCCGCCTGCGCGGTTGCTGGTGCTGAGTACTTTGTCTTCACGTATGGTTAAGGGGTCATTGTTTTCGGAGCCTCTGAGTTGTGCCACGCTGAAACCAGCCCCGAACTCAACTCCCTTGATGGCGGGTATGGCGAAAAAAGCCTTGGATAATTCGCCTTCCAACGTGTCGAAAACAGGCTCTCCGAGCCCTGCCGGAACACCCAATGCTATGACCTCAATTACACCGCCCAGGCTGTCGCTTGCCTCCTGCGCTCTGGCTATGGCTCGTTGCATCACCTCTGCTGTTTGCATATTGGAGCAATGCACGGAATTGGCCGGAGCATTTTTGCGTATTTCGTCGTAGTCGCGCGCGATGGCACGGATGTTGCCGATTTCGGTGGTATGCGCGAGTATTTCTATGCCAAGTGTCGCCAGCAGTTTTTTTGCCACTGTTCCGGCCATCACCATGCCGGCGGTGATACGTCCGGACGAGCGGCCTCCACCGCGATAGTCGGCATAGCCTCCGTATTTGACATAATTGGTGTAGTCGGCATGCCCCGGACGCGGTGTGAAGCGCAATGTTTCATAAGCGCTTGAGTCCTGGTCTTTGTTTTGCACCAGCATACATAACGGTGCGCCAGTGGTTTTGCCGTTAAACACCCCTGATAGTATGACCGCTTCGTCGGCCTCTTTGCGCGGTGACGACGTATCTGCGGTGCCGGGCTTACGCCTGTCCATGTCTGTTTGCAAGTCGGCTTCCGCCAGTGTCAGCCCTGCGGGACATCCGTCTACCACTATGCCGACACATTGCCCGTGGCTTTCTCCGTAGCTTGAGATGCGAAAGGCTTTTCCCATACTATTCGTCATTGATTTCCACCTTGGCACCCAGTGACGCGAGTGCCTGCCAGAATTTTGGATATGTTTTGTCGACGCATTCTGCGCCGTGAATAACTGTCTCGCCAACAGCGCAGCCTAACACACCGAAGACCATAGCCAGACGGTGATCGGCGTGGCTGTCGATTTCTGCACCATGAGGCTGTCCGCCAATTACGGTCAGGGAGTTTTCCTCCTCGCGTGTACGGATGCCCATTTTGTGTAATTCCTGACATAGCGCTTCAACGCGGTTGGACTCTTTTAGCCGTGCCGCTTGGATGTTGCTGAAGCAACTGCTGCCGTCGGCAACGGCGGCCAGTACTGCCAGCGTTGGAAGCAGGTCTATGCAGTTGCTTACGTCGGCATTGATGCCGTGCAGGTAGGATTTTTGTGCCATAACCGAACTGCGCCTGACACTAAAACGCGCCCCCATTCTTTGCATTAACGCGAGTGCCACGCGGTCTCCCTGCAGGCTTTCGGCATTTAGATTTGTGGTGATGCTTTCGCCGCAAAGTATTCCCAGTGCCATAAGGTAGGATGCCTGCGACCAGTCGCCCTCAATTGTAAGGTCTGTCGGGCGGTATTCCTGCTTTGCCACGCTGAACTCGTCCATGGACGGCGTAGCACTTACACGTACGCCGAATTTTTTAAGGCACTCTATGGTCATGTCGACATAAGGTCTGGAGGCAAGCGCTGTGGAAAGCCTAATGCTCACGCCTTTTTGCGACAGCGAACCTGCCATAAGGAGTGCTGAGATGAACTGTGAGCTAATGTCCCCGGGCATTTCAACCTTGCCTCCGGGGAAATTGCCTCCCTCAACCAACACAACCGGGCCGTCAAGACGGCATTCAACGCCGAGTTGTGAAAGCGCACGTACCAGCGGCTCAACAGGGCGTTTTGCCAGCCCCTCGCCGGGTACAAGTCGTATGGTGCCCGGTACAAGCGCTGCGATTGCCGCCAGAAAACGCAAAGTTGCGGCTGAGTTGCGGCAGAACAACTCTCCGTCGGGTCTTTTGAAAGTCCCTCCGCTAACGCGCCAGCCATACTCGCTTTTCCACACACTTATGCCGACGCTTTGTAATACGTCGCATGCGGCGAGAGTGTCGTCTGAGGCGAGGGCATGCCGGATATAGCTTTGCCCCGGTGAGAGTGCGGCGCACATCAGGGCGCGGATGGTGTAGCTTTTGGATGACGGGGCATCCAGTATGCCGTGTGCTTCCGATTTAGAAATTAAAACTTTCATACGTTTCCAATTTTTTTATAATTCGCCTGGCAGTGGCGGCAATGTCCGCCGTGCCGCATTCAATGGTAATATCGGCCGCCTGCGCGTAGTGCGGGGCACGCTGTGCCATCAGTTTGCCTGCGCCCTCCATCCAATCCTCACCTGCAAGGAGCGGACGATGCCAGCGTGACGTTGCAAGCCGCCGTTTAATAATGTCGGGGCTGCACTTAAGGTATATTACCACAGCATGTTTTTTCAGTGCAGCAATGTTTGTTGCATCAAGTGCCGCACCACCACCGCAGGCTATGACCTGCCCCTTTTTGCCTGACATGCGGCGGATGACATCTTTTTCCAAGACACGAAAAGCCCCTTCACCTTCACCTGCGAAAATATGCCCTATGCTTTGCCCTGTTTCCTTCTCAATAAGCTGGTCGATATCGACAAAAGGCAGGTCCAACTCCTGCGCCAGCGCTTGTCCGACGGATGATTTTCCGGATCCCATGAAACCGATGATGGCTATGGACGTTTTGGGCATGCTGCCTTTTGCCCGGCTTTTTGTTCTTTTAGTATCTTCCAACTCAGCCAATGCGGCGCGCATCATAACGTCCTGCGGGGCATCATATCCGGTCCACAACTTAAATGATAGGGCTCCCTGACGCACAAGCATATCCAGACCGCTTGCCGTGGTGCAGCCGATGCGGCGGGCTTCTTTCAGCAAGCGTGTTTCAAGCGGCGTGTATACGACATCGAAAACGACCAGCTCAGGTCTGAGCAAAGACGCCGATACAGGCGTTTCTGTAACGTTTGGCGCCATGCCTGCGCTGGTGGCGTTTACCAGCAGTGTGGCGGCGGACAACTCACTTTTAAGGTTGTTATCGTTTAACTCCAGCGCCTTAACGGGTTCTTTCCCTAGCTGCGTCAAATTCTGCGCCAGCAATCTGGCCTGCTCCATGTGGGTCGGGCGGCTGAGTATGCTTATGCATGCATCCTGTTGTGCCAGAGCGAAGCCCATAGCACGCGCCGCACCACCGGCACCAAGCAGCAAAACATGTTTGCCCTTGGCATCAAATGCGACGGCTTTAAGCGCTTCAATAAAGCCGCCGACATCGGTATTGTAGCCTTTCAGCCTGCCGTTTTGATTGACTATGGTATTGACGGCTCCAACGTCTTGTGCCAGCGTATCCTGTTCGTCGAGCAGTGGCAACACGGCCACCTTATGCGGGATGGTGACGTTAAGCCCTGTAATCTCCATGGCACGCATACCCTCAATGGATTTTTTCAGGTTGGTGCTTGGCACCTCAAATGCCAAATAGGCGTAGTTAATCCCTATGTGTGTCATGGCGGCGTTGTGCATGGCAGGGGAGATGGTATGGCGCACGGGACTGCCTATGATGCCGCACAGTTTGGTATGAGCGTTCATGATCTCATCATCTCGCTTGCCCTGCGCAACAGCGCAACGCTAAGCTGCCCGTCAGCAGATTCGTGACCTTCGCCCAATGCGCCGTAGGTTAGATAACTTCCGAAGCAAGGGCAAAATATGCGGCTTGCACTTCCTTCCTTGCCCATGGTGAAAGATATTAGCTGCGCGCGGGGATTTTCGCGCAGCAATACCAATGCATTCAGGCTATCCCTCGCCGTACGAGCTGTGGTTACCACCTTGCATATATCGGCACCGGCTGACAGCTGCGCATCAACTATTTTTTGCAGGATGGGGCGCTTAGGCGTGCGTTTCATGTCGTGATGCGAGATGAGGCATTTGGCATGTTTTTTGATTTGCGGCACGATTTCCTCAAGCCCGGGAGAGGCAAGTTCGATATCAACGATGGCAGCTCCAAGCGATGTAGTCTTGAGCAGTTCGGCGATGCGTGTCTCCTCGCTGCCTTCCCACGCCCCGCCCTCCGATTTTAGCCTGTTGGTGGCTATCCAAGGCTTATGCATATCCTTGGCTATTTCAACCCATGACGCACCCAGCAGATCAATACGCAACTCAAACAAATCAGCCAGCGGCTCTGCCTGACGTATGACCTGTTGATCCGGACGTGTGATTACAGCGCAGATGCGGTAATTTTTCATATTATTGCTCCGTCAGCACCTCAGCGATCAGATCAAGCGTCACCTTATCGCTTGCGACAGCCCGTCCGATGCGTAGCGGCAGTATGAATTTGACCGAGCCGTTTGTGGTTTTTTTATCGTGTTTGATGGCATTGAATATATCGGCGATGTTTATTCCTGTCACGGACGTGGGCAGCCCGACAGCGGCGATTAGGCTTATGAGAGATTCAATCTCGTGTGGTGGCATCAACTCCATAATTACGGATATGCGTCCTGCCGCGACCATTCCCATGGCTATGGCAGCACCGTGGCTAATGCTGAAAGAGGTAACGCTTTCTATGGCGTGCCCTATTGTATGCCCGAGATTGAGCGTATTGCGCACGCCGTTGTCGTGCTCATCGCGGCTTACAATGCGCGCTTTAACCGCCGCGGCGCGCTTGATGATAGTTTCCAGCAGTTGTCCGTCCGCTGTTTGCAACTCTGTCGTGTGACGCGTCAGTATGCCAAATAACTCACGGTCGCCTATGACGGCGCTTTTGATTATCTCGGCAAACCCGTTGGAAATATGCTCTGCCGCAAGTGTTCTCAGAACGGAAGTGTCGCAGAAAACGGCACGTGGCTGATAGAATGTTCCGATTTGGTTTTTGAGTTTGCCGTAGTTTACGGCGCTTTTGCCTCCTATGGATGAGTCTACCTGTGAGAGCAGTGTCGTCGGCAGCTGTATCAGCGGAATGCCGCGCATGTATGTACCTGCCACAAAGCCGGCAAGGTCACCGATGACACCACCGCCCAGTGCCAGCACTGTGGTGCTGCGGTCGGCAAACGCCTCACTCATCTCAGTATACAGCCTGCCTGCGCTTTCAAGCGATTTGAACTCCTCCCCGTCAGGAACCGAGAAGAGGCTCACCTCAAAGCCGGCGCTTAGCAGGGTTTCTTTCAGGCGAAGACCATAAAGCTCAAGGACAGTGGTGTTGGTGACGATTATTAGCCGGTTGCCCGCCTTGGCGCGGCGCAAATGAACGATCATCTCATCCAGCGCGCCTGCACCAATGTAGGTGTTATAACTTCTTGCCCCAAGTGCCACTCTTATTGCATGCACAGTGTTTACCTTCCCGGCTTTTTAAAGGCTTTCTTTCGGTTTTCAACAGCTAAGGCGTGCAAGCGATTGCAGGTATCGATGATATTTTTTAACTCATCTGCTGTGATGGCCTGCGCCGCATCCACCCAAGACTCTGCCGGATTATAGTGTACCTCAATTGCCAACCCGCTTGCACCAGCTGCCATAGCGGAGCAACTCATGGAGTACACCAGATCGCGACGCCCTGTGGCATGGCTTGGGTCAACAATCACAGGCAGATACGTTTCCTCCTGTATTGCCGGAACAGCGGCAAGATCAAGCGTGTAGCGTGTGAAACTCTTGCCTTTTCCCGTCGGCAGTACGCCGCGCTCACATAGGATGATGTCTTTGTTGCCCTCAACAGCAAGGTATTCGGAGAACGACAAAAACTCCTCAACGCTTGCGCCGAAATGACGCTTGTATAACACCGGTTTGCCTTGACGTGCCACCACGCCAAGCAAATCCTGATCATACATATTGCGCGCACCGATTTGCAGTATGTCCACATACTCGGCGATGAGTTCCACCTTTGTCTCGCCTCTTATTTCGGTGATGGTGGGCATTTCAAACATGCGTCCGGCATCGCGCAGCCACGTAAGGGCCTCACGTGCCTCGGAATCACCCTGTGCACCCAAACCTTGGAACGAGTGTGCCGAACTGCGTGGCTTGAATATTCCGCCGCGCAGGATGTGGGCTCCGGCCTTTTTGACCTCTTCGGCGATGCGGAATAGTTGAGCCTTGCTCTCAATGGCACACGGACCGGCAATATAGACCGGTGTTTTGCCTCCTATCTCTACCTCTCCCGCATGTATTATGCGGTTGGTTGCGTGGTCTGCATTGTACTCGCGACTTATTAACTTATAAGGTGTTTCAATCATACGTGTTTCCTTCACGCCGGGAAGGATGGAAAGCTGATGGAAGGGTATGTTGCGCTCGTCGCCTATTACCCCGATGATGGTAATTGACTCGCCCCGCGACACGTCCGCCTTGAACCCCAGCTTTTGCACCTCGGCAATGACATGGTTAATTTCTTCCTGTGTAGCATCCTTATGCATGATAATCATGGGTTGTTTCTCCTCAATATATTTTTATTTTTCCACTTCCCCCGACTTAGGAGAAGTGGCAGGTAAACTTGGGGCAATAGTAATCGATCTCCCGCGCCGGGAGATGTTCTTGTTCCGACCATTTGGTTTGTTTTTGCAACGCCAGCATATTTAATCCTCCATAAAAAAAGAAGCCCTCCCGCTCTGGGAGGACTTCAAGATTTCCAGTTGTGTTTTATGTGCCTAAAATGGCAATGCCACATCCCCCGAGCACCTGACGGCGTCAGTGAAGTAATAGTAATAGTAATAGCCATACTGATTACGAGGGTTTATGCTTAACATTTCTTCTCTCTTGTTGTGAAATATATCACTATGCGCTGTGAGGTGTCAAATGAAAATTTCAACTCCTTTACACGTCCACTACTGTGCCGATGAAGATGGGCAGATTTGTTTCGCAGTCAACAATCATATAGACGAACGGGCGGTCAAGATGAACAGTTTTGTATTCTATAACAGCGGACGGATTACTTAA
>WQXK01000011.1 GCA_009784845.1 Dehalococcoidia bacterium
ATGGAGGAAAGAGTATAATCAAGTTAGACCACATAGTTCGCTGGGATACAGACCTCCGGCACCTGAGGTAAAGATACCGGCCGGACTAACATTACAACTGGTATAACTATTGGGAGCTGGTCAATTTGTTGCCGTAGGCAATTGTTTAAAATCTATTCTTTTCGTCAAACAAGTTGGTACTGGCACCATGTATAACAGCCGAATATTTGAGAGCCACTTACCATCCTTGTCGTGAATTATAATATTTGTTGGTCTATTTGATATATGGGATGACACGGGGGCAAAATATTGAAGCCCATTATTTACTTCATTTACCACGCCACAAAAGAACATATTATTGTCATAAATATCGTAATTATTGGGTACCCGCGGTTCAAACAACCTTAAATAATCAAGGTAATTATTATCTACGAGATAAAAATACAATTTACTCATTTTTTACTTTAAATAGAAAAAGGCGACTTACGCCGCCCCTTTCTATACATATATCGCTCGCAATCCTAACGGTGACGAAACACCTTGGTACCATTATACACCCATAACACATCGTGTCAACAGTTTTTCATCCCTTTTCTGTACAAGCCCAATGAAATTTATTGAATGAGTAAAGATTTGTATAAAAGGAACCCACGTTAATAATCCAGATTTGGACATGCATGAAATACGACTTTCTTCTGTGTAGATAACGATTTAACCATTCAGTTCACAACAGTCGCAGCAGTTTTTCGGTTACCACCTCGCTTGCTGCGATAATGTCATAATCTAAATCGCGAAGAACTGCCAAACCGTAAATATCGTCAAGAAATTTCCTGTCTTCCAGTTTTCTCTCAAGATTCTTTATCGCCAGTGCTGAGGTTATGCCGTCAGGTCGATATATTTTGAATGCATCAACAATTATTGCCGGCTCAAGCTTCAGTAACTCGAGAGCCAACCAAATATCAAGCAAGTCCCGCCCTTTTGATCGTTGGTAAAGAGCGCGAATCTTTGTCGCAATTAGTTCTTCCGGCTGGAAAGTAGCAATATTTACCCGAGAACTGTAGTACTCAGCTTCAATGATATGATGTTTTAGAGCAAGCGGCATAGCAGGAGTTCGTTCATATGTGTTTATCTCAATCTTGATTCTAATTGGCTGTCCTGATTCTGAAACTGTTTTCCAGAAAACTTTCGGAAACTTTGCTAAATTGCTGTTGGCTTTGTATCCTAATCTTTCACCAATCATGATTAACTGTTTAATAACTTGACCGATTCCTCCGGCACTGTTGCGTACATAGTCCAGATCTTCAGAATAGCGATACGGCTTTGGCAAAAAGAGTTTATGAAATGCTGTGCCACCCCGCAAAATCAACTCATTACCAAGTAATTGATTATTTGCAATTTCACAGATTGCCTGAGAAAGCAGTAAATCCTGCTCAATATCATCCCTGGAAGCCCATGGATGATTTACGCTCCACCCTGTAATATCACTTGCAGGTATCATACGTCCGGTTCAACCCTCTCGTTGACATCAAGAGACCATCTCTTGTCGATTTGGTCACTGTAAGTTTTATACGATGACAGCTTTGATATCTTTGCGTCGCTTTCTTGGCTTATAGAAGCCAGAACATCCAAACCACGCGTATCAGTGAAGTTCTCAATAATCCAACCAAGACGACGCAATGCAGAAATCGGAAATAGGTGTGAGCATGTAGCAACTTCGTTGATGAATGGTTCTTCAGTATCACTGAGTTCAATGATAATATTAGCAGCGTTTTCGAGACCTGCAACAATACGCAGATCATTTGTAACACTGAGCATTGTTGCAGCTCTTGTAGATACGTTAGCCGAGCCGGTTTGTGTTTTATAGCGGAATGACGGCAATAAGCCCACATTGCTTCTTTGGAAAAATCTAAAGTCGGAACGCCCGATAACCCGATTTCTTATTGGTCTTTCTGTCGCCACTTGAAATACTTGCACAGCGTGATGTTTAGCGCCAAGAATGGAAGCCGCGGACATCCAGCCAACGTAATAATCCATCTCAAGAAACCGCATCATCTTATCGATGTAGTATATTGCTTCCGGAGCGCCCCACTGTCGGTATTCAAAAGGTATCGGTAGCCAAAAGCCACGGCATGGCGAAATAATTTCGTTGCGTTTTAACAGGGGAGCGAGCCTCTGTGGCATTTGCTTTTGTGATACACCAAGCAATGCCGACAATTCTTCATTAGTGGCAGCATTTATACCATGAGATAACAGCCAACTAACAACTTCGGCAGTCCTGATCGGTCCACTTTGCGCTTTATCCATTATTACCGCATTCATATTGCATAATATAGCATATTTCAATGTGTTTTGCGATATCTTTGCGGTTGGCTTCTTTTAAGCTTAAAGAAGTATGGGCAATAACCGGGAAAGACGGCAAAGAACCATACTACGACTGCGTTGTCATGCTATAATGTATCACCTAGAAAATGAAAGGGTATGCTGCTTGGGTTTGCTTGAAGGGAAAATCAGTTTGATTTGCGGAGTGGCCAATAGACACTCCATCGCATGGGCTGTGGCTCAGGCTTGGTGCAGTGCTGGTGCGACGCTGGTGTTTACGTATCAAGATGAGCGTCATCGTGAGAACATACAGGAACTGCTTGCAGGCTCTCCCTTTGAATGCACGCTTTGTCATTGCGACGTAACAAGTGATGCGGATATAGAGACTATTTACAAAATCATTGCCGACAAGTACGGAAGGTTAGACTTATTATTGCACTCAGTTGCTTTTGCGCCGCGCAGGGCATTTGAAAAAACCTTTACTCAAACCAGCCGTGAAGATTTTCGTGTTACACAAGATGTTAGCGTTTATTCACTGATAGCCTTGGCGCGTGGCACTGCACCGCTGATGACATCCGGTGGCAGCATACTGACAATGAGTTATTACGGGGCAGAAAAGGTGATGCCTAATTATAATGTCATGGGCGCGGCTAAGGCATCGCTTGAGACCTCTATGCGTTATCTGGCTTATGATTTTGGTCCACGGAATATTCGCGTCAACTGCATCAGTGCAGGACCAATAAGTACGCTTGCGGCACGCGGCATAAGTGGTTTCCATGACTTCATGGCTCAACACGCTGCCTGCGCTCCGCTAAAACGTAATGTGAAAGCCGAAGAAATTGGAGCTGCGGCAACTTTTCTGGCATCTGATGCGGCATCAGCCGTTACAGGGCAGGTGCTATACGTAGACTGCGGTTATAATATTATGGGAATGAGGTAACATTTCGCGTTTGCCGCCACATGCGCCGATGAGTATAATTAAGACGCTTTGAATACAATGGTCGACTTATCCGTACAACTGGCACCGCATAACAAGCGTGGGCTAAAACTTGCCAATCCCGTAATGGCGGCCTCCGGCACCTTTGGCTACGGCGATGAAATGAGCGCTGTATGCGACATTCAGCGGCTTGGTGCCATTATATGCAAAGCCACCACACTCAAACCACGTAGCGGCAATGCGCAACCAAGGCTCGCAGAAACTCCAGACGGCTTACTCAACGCCATAGGATTGCAAAATCCGGGGATTGATGTCCTTGTCCGTGATAAGGCGCCAATGTGGGCTGGCTGGCACGTGCCGGTTATAGTTAATATTGCCGCAGAGAGCATATATGAGTACGCCGAATTGGCTCGGCGGCTGGACAATACTCCCGGCGTTAGCGGATTGGAAGTTAATATCAGCTGCCCCAATGTTGCATCAGGCTGCATTGAGTTCGGTGCCAATCCGGCTTCTGCCGCCTCAGTAACGCGTGCGGTGCGACAGGCAACATCCTTGCCTGTCATCGTCAAATTGACACCAAACACCAACAACATCGTTGAACTAGCCTATGCTGTCGCCGAGGCAGGAGCTGACGCAGTCTCTCTCATCAACACACTGAAAGGAATGTCCATTGACATTAAGAAACGCCGTCCACTCCTAGCAAACACAAGCGGCGGATTGTCAGGTCCGGCTATAAAACCCGTAGCATTGTATATGGTATATCAGGTATCCGCCACCATAAAAATACCCGTGATTGGCGGAGGGGGCATCATAACAGCACAAGATGCGTTGGAGTTCATAATGGCAGGTGCCAGTGCGGTAGAGGTCGGCACAGCCACCTTTATCAATCATACTGCCACCACAGAAATAATTGATGGGCTCGAAAGCTACTCCATCGAAAATAATTTGAGTTGTCTTGACTCCATAGTTGGTATTGCGCAAAAGAACTGAGAAAACGGCCTCCATGCGTTCTTATGTCTTCGGAATAATCGCCGCATAGCGCATATTACACAAACACAACTGTTCTGCTATAATACTTGTTCCCTATTTCTCCATAGTGAGGTGCACGAATATGTCCAATAAAGAAATCCTTCGCATGCTTGAAAAAGATGCCAAGCTTACACCTGAGCAAATCGCTGCCATGACCGGCTCAAGCGCCACTGAAGTGAGTCAGGTTATCAAACAGGCAGAGGACGATCGTGCCATCATCAAGTACAAGACTCTTATCAACTGGGATAAGGTTGGAAATGAGCATGTATGGGCGCTCGTCGAGGTTAAAATTACTCCGCAGCGCGAGGTTGGTTTTGATGCCATCGCCGAGCGGATTTACAAATTTGACGAAGCCCGCACTGTCTATCTTATGTCCGGCACCTATGACCTGGCAGTGGTCGTTGAAGGACGCACAATGCAGGAGGTTGCCGAGTTTGTCACGCATAAGCTGGCACCCATTGAGGGTGTTACAGGCACTGCCAGCCATTTCGTACTGCGCCGCTACAAAGAAGACGGCGAAATATTTGATACCAAAGAGGAAAGTAAGCGTCAGGCTGTTATTCTTTAGCAGGATACTTTAATGACTACCATAAGACCATTTAGTCCATCCGGAAAGCCCATTATATCGCAACGGGTCAATAGCATAGCGCCATCAGGCATCCGCAAATTTTTCGACCTGCTGGCCTCAATGAAAGACGTCATATCGCTTGGTGTGGGAGAGCCGGACTATACCACTCCATGGAATATCCGTGAAGCTGCCATCTACTCTCTTGAGCGCGGTCGCACAATGTACACGTCCAATCTGGGAATGCCGGAATTGCGCAGGGAACTGTCGCGTCATTTGGAGCAACGCTGCGGATTGCATTACGACCCTGACGACGAACTATTGATTACCGTTGGAGTGAGTGAGGCACTTGATCTTGCCATGCGCGCTACCATCGACCCGGGCGATGAGGTGATTATGGGCGCTCCGTGTTATGTGGCATATCCAGCATCAGTAATCCTTTCGTCGGGTACGCCGGTTATAATACCCACCTATGAAAGCGACTGTTTTGAAATAGACTCATCAAAAGTTGAGACTGCCGTCAGCGCAAACAGCAAAGCCATCCTCAGCGGTTATCCCGCCAATCCCACAGGTGCTGTATTGCCCCGCGAAAAGATGCTTCAGATTGCCGACGTGGCACGCCGCCACGACCTGCTTGTTATGTCGGATGAAATATATTCGCAGTTGGTTTATGGCATAGAACATACATGCTTTGCCTCGTTGCCGGGCATGCAGGAACGCACTATTCTGCTTGGAGGATTCTCAAAAGCATACGCCATGACCGGATGGCGCATCGGTTATGCTGCCGGTCCACGCGAAATCATCGCCGCCATGACAAAAATCCACCAGCACACCATCATGTGCGCCCCCACCATGGCACAGATTGCCGCATTGGAGGCATTGCGCAACAGTAGCGACAGTGTTGAAGAAATGGTGGCTGACTATAACCACCGCCGCCAGATGTTTGTCAAAGGATTGCGCGATATTGGCCTTTCATGTTTTGAGCCAAAGGGTGCTTTTTATGCTTTCCCCAACATCAGTATCACAGGTATGAGATCAGAAACATTCGCCGAGAAATTGTTGGCTGAGGAGAAAGTGGCCGCAGTTCCGGGCACAGCCTTTGGCGAATGCGGTGAGGGCTACGTACGCTGTTGCTATGCCACGTCAGTACCTGAGTTGGAAGAGGCATTGGTACGCATTAAGCGTTTCGTTGATAAGCATCGCTAAGCAGCGCCTCTGCTTAAATAAGCAGAACATCTTCGCTCTGCTAGATAAGACCCATTTTGCTTTTGACTTCGTTTAGCGTCCTCTTGGCAATAATCTGTGCACGTTGAGCCCCATCCAGCATTACTTGCCGCACATACTCAGGGTCAGATGCCAGTTCGGCACGGCGGGCACGCAAGGGCGCCAAATCCCGATTAATTGCCTCAGCCAGAGCGCGCTTGCAATCCACGCAGCCTATTTTGGCATCACGGCAATCGGCCTGCACCTGTGTCATACATTCAGTCTCAAAATGCCGGCGCAATTTGAAAACATTACAAACCTCAGGATGTCCGGGGTCGGAGCGCAGTCTGCGGGCAGGGTCAGTTACCGCCGACATAACTTTTTTTGCGGTTTCCTCTGCCGTGGCCGTCAGTTCAATATGATTTCCTAAACTCTTGCTCATCTTGTCTTTACCATCAAGCCCGACCACCAGCGGGAAATTAGTCAGCTTGGCTTGCGGCTCAGGGAATGTATCTCCAAAATGCTCATTGAAGCGGCGAACGATTTCACGCGTCAATTCCAGATGCGGCAGTTGATCTTCACCAACAGGCACCACATCAGCCTTGTATAACAATATGTCAGCTGCCATCAGCACAGGATAACCTACCAGCCCATAATTCACATTCTGCGGATGTATTCGGGATTTTTCCTTAAATGTTGGTACGCGTAACAACCATGAAAGCGGTGTTACCATGCTTAAGAGAGAGAATAATTCATTGATTTCAGGAACGTGCGACTGCACAAAAATAACGGATTTCTGCGGGTCCAGTCCGGCTGCCAGCAGATCCAACATGGCTTCATAGATGTTCCCTTGCAGCTTGTCTGTATCCTCAAGCGTGGTTAAGGCATGCAAATCCACGATACAATAGACACAATCATACTCATCCTGCAGCGCCACATAATTCTTCCCGGCACCCAGATAATTCCCAATATGCAATCGTCCGGTTGGTCGCACTCCCGAAAAAACACTCTTCTTCATAACGCTCCTTTAGCTGTGAAGTTTAACATAGTAGTATGATGATGACCAGTTTTTTCGCACACAATGAAAGCATGGATTCTGCGCCGCAAAGCCCTGACGCCTGTCTGCGCTACATTGAAGCTACGGCACTGAAATGCCGTCTGCGATTTCAACGCCCTTGGCTTTTCTCTGCTGCGCCAACTCGCGTGTTATACGCTCCTTTTTATCCCCGGTCAGATTGTAAAAGAAAATCGGCACCATACAAACCAGTAGTGAAATAGCCGGAATGAGCGACACAAGTGAAAACATGCCGCCACGTACTGCGGAACTCAACTGTGTCACATTTACGGTGTTGTCAATGCCAATGTTATGGATATCAAGCCTAATTAACATATACATCAGCACGATAGATGACGTTGCCACCGCATTGCCAAGCTTCTGCGTAAATGTCATACATGCCTGTCCAACGCCTGTATAACGCACACCTGTCTTCCACTCCATGTAGTCCAGAGCATCCCCAATCATGGGATACACCAGCGCATTAATCGCACCAAGCGGTATGCCGGTTAATACCAGAAGCGGAACACAGAGCCAAAAGTGCTCATACCCGATTAGGTACATTCCAAAGCTTGCCGCGCTACCCAAAATGCAGGAAAAGATAATTATTTGTTTGTAGTTAAAACGCGGAATCAGCATAGAAACCACCAGCATTGTAACAAGCATACCCAGCCCGACCGCAATGGAATACACCAACGCCACAGTCGAAATATTAGCCTGCAGCGCGCTTTCAATTTCCTTGGTGCTTAAGCCATCCAGCGACGGACCGATATAAATGGCATAGCGCGCCACATGAATTGCGCCAGCCTGATACAGGTAGCGTCCAGCCGCCAGTATGCCCATTATGACTGTCAGCATCAGTGGCTTACACCTGAAAACCAACCTCAGTGCCTCGGATGTTCCATTCTTCCGTTTTTGCGGGAGGGGTAGTGCAATGCGTTCTTTGACCTTGAGGGCGCGCAGATATAAAAATATGCCAACGCCAGCCGCAATTAGCGCCACAATTAAGTATTTGGTACGCTCAAGTTCAAGACCGCCCTGGCTTATAAGCTTTGGCAGAAGATATCCCAGACCCATAAACAGCGCTGCCGGCACAGCAACTCCGACTCCGTTTACCGCAGTAGCAAAAGAAAGCAGCTTCCCGCGCTCTTCCGGCTTGGGTGTCATAATATTCGGCAGGCTCCAAAAAGGCACATCAGTGATTGTGTAAGTCATTCCCCACAAAACGTAGGTTATAACGGCATAAACCATTTTCAGCCCCATGGGGAGATCCGGGGCGCAGAAGATTAACAGCGTCAGGACTGCAACCGGCAAAACGGCCATTTTTATATACGGTTTCATTTTGCCGCTTTTGAGCGAGTTGCGGTCAATAATCATGCCCATAATGGGATCGTTGACGGCATCCCATATACGAGCGCACAACATAAGAAAGAACACAAAAAGCGGTCCCACACGCAGGACGCTTATGTAAAAGTCAGAAATGAACGACGACATAAGACCATAAATCATGCCGTTGCCCAATGCCGCAATGCAATAGGCACGGAATTCAGATTTGGGAATTACGCCGTGTGACTTAGTTAGTTCCATACTCAGTTTAGCCCGAAAGGCGACCTTGAGGTCATCCTTTCAAGGTGTTACTATGCTCCGCTCTTTTCTTACCTTGGGATATTATACCAGCAAAACATAAAGCCGCATCATGCATCAGTGAGAACACGCAGTCGCAGCATCACATCATCAATTGTGGCGTCATCCGTAGACGCCCCTGCCGTCACTCCAATTTTCTTCTTTCCGCAAAGCCACAGCGGATCAATATCAGAGGCAGTTTCTATCTGGTAGACATGCGCCACAGTGGCACATAACTCAAGCAGATGCTTTGTGTTGGCGCTGTTGCGTCCGCCAATCACAAACACTATATCCGAGCCTTCAGCCATTTCAAGAGTATCTGTCTGGCGACGGCGAATGTCATGGCATAAAGTATCTATGACGTGGATTTCAGCATCCTTTACCAAGGCAATATCCACTACTTCCTTGACGAAAGCGGCAAAAGCCTGCGGAATTTGCGTCGTCTGCGACAACAGACCAAGTTTACGTGGCATGTCCGGTATGTTGCGCAACTCCGCAGCATCCAGTGTCGCCATACCTTTGCCATCGGCCCAACCCAGTATACCCCTAACCTCGGGATGCTCCCCATCCCCGTAAACGATAGTGTAAAAATCGGCTGAAGACAGACGGTGTGCCGCCACCTGAGCGCGCTTAACAAAAGCGCATGTCGTATCTATGACATTTATGCCACGCGCCTCAAGTTCCGCTGTCACCTGCGGACCAACCCCATGGGCGCTGATGACCACTGTATCACCTTGTATTTCTGCGGCACTATCAATGATACGTACGCCACATCCAGCCAGCTTTCCCAACACTTGCTGGTTGTGCACAAGCGCCCCCAACGTTTCCACCCCACCATGCTGCTGCGCTACCTGTGTAACCGTATCCACTGCACGGCGCACGCCCATACAAAAGCCGATATGGGCCGCCTGCCGAATTTCAGGCACCATAACACACCGCATTTGGCAATTCCAAACATATCATGCGCCAAATTTACCACAAAACCACCGGCTTGTAAAAGTATATACTTGCATGTCTTTCCAGATTGACAATAACCATTAACGGCACCTATCATTAAAGTCCGTGGCATTCTTGATTGTAGCGCCACGATTTGTTCGTCGTTCGTCTGTCAAGGGTCATGACACGAAGGCAATATGCCATTTAGAATTGGGGCCACTGAAATCATTGTAATCCTAGTCGTAGCGCTTTTGATTTTCGGCATAGGCAAACTGCCGCAGGCAGGATCAGCTTTAGGCAAAACGATGAAGGCATTCCGGACAGGGCACGTTGAAGACGACTTTGAAGATGACGATGGTGACGATGAAGAAGAAATTAAGCCCCGCTCAAAAGCCCTTAGGAAAGGCACCAAACACTAATCAGCCACAGCATTGTCTGCGCCATTTTGCATATCCCGCAGAACTTTTGCATCACGAGGGTCCACGCCTGCGATTACTCAAATAAAATTGACAGATAACCGAATTGGCACTAACATGAAGTATAATTATCTCCAATAGAGGAACTATTAAATGTCAGATTCATGGCGCACATGCGATGCTTGCGGCAAGCAAGCAGAAATAGATCCGGACCAGGATATTGGAGATGCTCTGCGCGGTTGGTTGATTATTTCACGGCTGTGCGGCAAGGATTCTTTCGATCGTTACAGTTTCTGCTCTGTGTGCTGCCTGCAGCAATGGACACAGACACAGGTCGCCACAATTCCGGACGTCTTTTTGCATTCACTGAGCGACAGCCCCTGCAATCTATAACTCCAACCTAAAAACGTATATTCTCTCGCTCGGAGTGCCTGTAATGTTTTTTACAAAGGACAGTTTCTTCCGAAACTGATATCAATAAAATCTATTTGCCAAACAAACGAATATGAGCAATTCATCAGAAATAGTGCAGCGTATTAACAGTCTAAAGCAACAGCGGCAGGCTATTATAATGGCGCACAACTACCAGCCTGGCGAAATTCAGGACATCGCCGATTTCGTAGGCGATTCGCTTGAGTTATCACAACAGGCAGCCATGTCTCAATCAGACGTAATTCTTTTCTGCGGAGTTCATTTCATGGCCGAAACAGCCAATATCTTATCCCCGCAGAAGACTATACTACTGCCTGAGCCCAATGCAGGATGTCCTATGGCTGACATGGTTACCGCCGAAGCCCTGCGGAGCAAAAAGCAGGCGTTGTCAGGCATACCGGTGGTTTGTTATGTCAATTCGTCCGCTGCGGTCAAGGCTGAAAGCGATATCTGTTGCACGTCAGCCAACGCCGTCAAAGTGGTACAAAGCCTGCCACAGCAGGAGATATTGTTTGTGCCGGACAAGTATCTGGGTCAGTGGGTGTCGTCACAAACAGGCAAAAAACTGCATTTGTGGCCCGGGTTCTGCCCTGTTCATGCCGGCATCCTGCCACAACATATACTGGAAATGAAAAGAGATTATCCGCAAGCCAAGGTAATAACTCACCCTGAATGTCGCCTTGAGGTAAGCCAATTGGCCGATGCAGTTCCATCAACCAGCGGCATGTTGCGCTATGCAAAGCAAACCGATGCTAAGCAGATTATCGTAGGGACAGAGAGCGGCATCATTCATCGCCTGCAAAAAGAGGCTCCGGACAAAGAGTTCATCCCCATAACACCACAAGCACTGTGTCCTGATATGAAAGTCACCACTTTGGATAAAATATTGCGCTGCCTTGAGAACATGCAACCTCAGGTAATTGTGCCGGAAGATATACGCGTGCGTGCCTATGCTGCAGTGGAGCGCATGTTGCAGGTAGTATAACATATCAGTGGTTAGCAAAACTCCTGTAAACCGATAATTCTTTTTGCTGTTGTTGCAACAACAGCAAAAAAAGCTTAAGCTATACTTGCGTCTAAGGGGTAAAAGCATGGAAAAAAGCACAAAGAAGACCATCGTTTCCGCAGTATGGATTTTCGGTTTAGTCCTACTGGTTACATCTGTTATTCTCTTTATTATTTCCATTGCAGCCCATAATCAATCCCTACGGGTTCCAAGTATTATTCTTTCCGTTGTTGCGACCATTTTGGGGTTAGTAAGAGCAATAATCAGATAATCCCCAGAGGTAAGCCCCTGCCGTCTGTCTTGCGCCAAGCACGCGTATGTGCTTAAATATCGAACTGTGGATACTTTTATCGGCTTGGATGTCGGCTCGGTCAATGTTAAATCCTGTCTTATTGCAGCCGATGGCACACTCCTGAACAAAGCCAGTGTTCGTATTACAAGCAATGCGGAAACGGCCTCCAACGCAGCCGTCTTGCAACTGGACGGCTGGGACAAGGCAAAAGGCTTAGGGGTTTCCGGCTCAGGTCGCACACTCATCAGTCAGCCCGATACAGCAGTTTTTACGTCCCCTTTGGCACTGGCAACCGGAGTGCTGCAAGAGCACTCTGAGGCACGTTGCATCATTCAGCTTGGTGGGCAGAACTCTCTCATTGTGCAGCTTGAGGACGGTCTTAACAAGCCATGGAAAATAGCCTCCAACCCTCTTTGCGCTGCCGGCACAGGGCGCTTTATTGAGCAGCAAGCCTATCGTCTGGGACTAAGTTTGGACGATTTTTCGCGCTTAGCATTAGAGCACAGCGGCACAGCCCCGCGTATCGCTGCACGCTGCAGCGTATTCGCCAAAAGTGACCTTATCCATCTGCAGCAGAAAGGCGTTGCATTACCCGCCATGCTTTATGCATTATGCCAGTCTGTTGCACGCATGGTAACGGCACTCCACCCGGACACCTTTATCGAGCCCATTTTCCTTGCCGGAGGATTGGCCCACAGCCCTGCCATTGTGCGGGCGCTGGAAGAGGCTTTCTCAGAAAAAAACGGGTATGCTGTTAAGATAAACGTTGCGCCAAATCCTGATTTCAGCGAAGCCTACGGTGCCGCGCTGTTGACTCGTCGCCAGATTGCGCCTATTCCCCCTTTTCCTTTGTCAAATCGCACAGAGCAGCAATATTTCCGCCTGCCGCCATTGCCACAGAAACAAACCGATGCAATTCCCGCAACTCCGCCGGTCATTAAGGCATCCGTAGACGGCTACCTTGGCATTGATGTCGGCTCAACCAGCACCAAAGCGGTCATCATGGAGGCCAGCGGAAAAGAGGTGCTGGCAAAAAACTATATCATGACCTCGGGACGCCCGGTAGATGCCGTACGTCAACTATTACGCAATCTGCTGCAGCAAGGCGCCGGCATGGTAAATATACTAGGAGTCGGTGTTACCGGCTCGGGGCGCTACCTCGTTGGGCATTTCATTGGAGCCGATCTGGTGAAAAACGAAATCACTGCGCAGACGCGTTGTGCGGCTGAGATAGACCCGAATGCCGACATTATTGAAATCGGCGGGCAGGATTCAAAACTGGTGCTCAAACGCAAAGGGATAGTCGTTGACTACCAGATGAACAAAGCCTGCGCCGCCGGCACAGGCAGTTTCATTGATGAGTTGGCTGAAATGCTGGGGCTCAAGGTTACCAACAGTGATTTCGCCAAGTTGGCTTTTCTGGCACATTTTACCATTGACCTCGGCACACGCTGCGCTGCTTTCATAGGTCAGTCGGTGGCATTGGCACAACAGGAGGGAGTACCCCTTGAGGTCATCGTTGCCAGCTTGTCCGGTTCCATCGCCAAAAATTACCTGTCCAAGGTTGTGGGACATCGCAAACTCGGGAATAAAATAATTCTTACAGGTGCCGTGTTCTATAACGAGGCTGTTGTAGCCGCTTTCCGCGAGCAACTGGGAGACAGGCTGGTGAGTGTCGCTCCGCATCGTGAGGTATCCGGTGCCATCGGTGTAGCGCTGCTGGCAAGGGAGAATCAGGGAACTCAACGCAGCAACTTCAAGGGATTTCAACAGATCGTCGACCAGCCGTGTGAGTTAAAAACATTCGTATGCCAATCGTGCGACAACAACTGCACCATCACGCGTATGGCATTGGACGACGGCAAATACACTTATTACGGCAGCCGCTGCGACCGCTACGACAGCCTTGGCGCCACAAAAAAACAGCTTACTGCATTTGATGATCGTGAAAAACTGCTTTTTGCAGGCTACAGGGAAGATGCCGGACACGAACCGCTTGTGGGACTGCCACGCGCTCTTTTCACGTATGATTTCGCACCTTTGCTCATCGGTTTTCTTAACGCATTGGGTGCCCGCATACTCCTTTCCGGCAAAACCACAGCTTCAATCATGACCAAGGCATCAGAGTTGGCATACAGCGACAGTTGTTTTCCGCTGAAGCTGATGCATGGCCACGTTGACAGCTTAAAAGACAAATGTGATTTCATCCTATATCCATCAGCTTTGCGCATCGGACGTAAGGAGGGCGACCATAATCAAAAGTATTCCTGCCCGCTGGTACAGGCAGCCCCATTCATCGTGCGTCAGGTGCTGAAACTAGGGGACAAGATGCTCTCCCCGCTACTGGATTTCAGCCTTGGTGATGACGATGTCATAGCCAATTTGGCGCAGGCCGCCACCAAGATGGGCTTCAGCCGTAAAGCCGGCAGACTGGCAGCACTGGCCGGTATTGACGCACAAAACGATTTCTACAAAACCAGAGGCGACTCCGGTGCCAATTTGCTGGAAAGCCTTAAGCGTAGCGGACAAATCGGTGTCGTAATCCTTTCGCGCGCTTATATGGCACAGGACTCCGGTGCCAATCTGGGCATTGCCGAAACCCTTGCCAATTTGGGGGTCGTTCCCATACCAATGGATTTTCTGCCGCTTGAGGACATCAATACAGCGGATTACTCCGATAGACCATACTGGTCATATGAAAGCAAGCTGATTGCCGCATCCGCCATCATTTCACGCATGCCAAACGTATATGGGCTGGTAATTACCAACTTCGGTTGCGGACCAAACTCATTCATCCTGCCGGTGCTGGAGGATATCATGGGCGACAAACCCATGGGGCAAATGGAAATTGATGAACATGCCGCTGAGGCAGGGCTTATAACACGCCTTGAAGCATTTGTAGACACGATTAACAGCTTCGCCGCTGGGCAGCAACCAGAGAGCCCTCCTGCCATAATACGCCGCTCCAGTAGCGCCATAAGCATCACCAATAAAACATTCTTTGTGCCGCGCATGGCGCCTTTCGTCGACGCTCTCGGAGCGGTGATGCAGTCCGTCGCCTGCCGCGTACAAATCCTGCCTGAGCCTAACGAACAAAACCTACTGCTGGCAAATCGCGTCACATCGGGCACAGAATGCCTGCCTTACCGCATAACGCTGGGGGATTACCTGCGCTTTTTTGAAGATGAGCAGGCAGACCACAGCAATGCGCTGCTGGTGATGGCCGGCTCATACGGCCCATGCCGCTTGGGCAAATATGCCTTGGAGCAGGACCGCATGCTGCATGCGCTGGGATATCCAGCACAAGTGCTCACAACCGTTTCCAACAATGCCTACCGGGACATAAATTTGGGCACAGACGCACTGCGCTACGGGCTGGGGGCAATATTCGCCGTTGACTGGCTGGAACGATTGCTATGGCGCACGCGTCCATATGAACGCACGTCTGGACAAGCTGACCTTCTCTTCCAGAAACACCTGCAAAGCATGGTTGAGTCCTGCCGCGTGCGCAAGCCCCTCGCCCCGCTAATACGCCGGGCTGCAGACGACTTCGCCGAGGCACGCGACCGCAATATGCCGCGCCGCCCGTTGGTAGGTATCAATGGGGAAATTTTCCTGCGCACCAACACTTTCAGCAATAACAATCTTGTACGTGAATGCGAGAAAGCCGGATTGGAAGTGGTTGTTTCGCCTATGAGTGAATGGATTAAATACACGTCTTTGCGCAACCTTGAGGACCAAATACGCTTCCGCCGCTGGAGTAAAATTCCGGCTAGTTTCATAAAACACCGCATCGTTGAAGGTGACGATGCCAAACTGCTGGATATTGTAAAAAGTACGCTTGAGTTACATGACGAGCCAAGCGTTGCTGATATACTGCATCAAACAAAACGCTACCTGTCGCCGCGTTGCGGTAGCGAAGCCGTGCTTAGCATCGGCGCCGGCGTACACTGGATGGCATCGCCTCATTTTGCCGGGGTAATTTCAGTCATGCCACACGGCTGCATGCCGGGCGGCATTGTGGCATCTATGGCAGAGCATTTTTCAGCGGAATATCACAAGCCTTGGATTAGCCTAACTTATGACGGCATCATGGAGAACAATAACCAAACCAAAATCACCAATTTTGCCGAACTCATCCGCTATTGTGCCCAGTTCTCAAAGTAATTTTACCACCTATAACAAACATCCCGCATGGCAACGCCTCAGCACCAATTGCATACTAGGTAGCAAAACGCTAGAATACCAGAAAAGTCTATGTGCTAACATTCCGGCTTGTACCGGATTTTTACGGAAAGAGGGTTGTCATGATTCGCCATCCACATTTTGAAACCATGCCGCGTGCGGAACTGGAAAAACTGCAGTTGGAGCGGTTAAAAAAGACTGTCGCCTACGTCTATGAGCGCGTGCCATTTTATCGCGACAGCATGCAAAAACTCGGTGTAAAACCGGATGACATCCAAACATTAGCCGATGTCGCAAATTTGCCTTTCACCAGCAAGCTGGATTTTCGTGATAACTATCCTTTCGGACTTACATGCGTACCCCAGGACGAGGTTGTATGCGTACACGCATCCTCCGGCACAACGGGCAAGCCCGTTATCGCGCCTTACACTCAGAAGGATGTTGACACATGGGCCGAACTTGTTGCACGTTCACTGGTCTGCGCTGGCATGACGCGTGAGGACACCTTGCAGAATGCTTACGGCTACGGCATGTTCACCGGCGGTTTAGGTTTGCACTACGGCGGCAAGCAGCTCGGAGCCACTGTTGTTCCAGCCTCAACTGGCAACACCAAACGCCAACTAATGATGATACAAGACCTGGGCACAACAGCTATCTCCTGCACACCTTCATATGCCCTGATTCTGCATGAAACAGCACAGGAACTCGGCATTGACCTGTACAATGGTAGACTGCGGCTTGGCATACTGGGGGCCGAGCCATGGAGTGAAAATATGCGCGCCGATATTGAAAACAAGCTGGGTATTACTGCTCTCAGCATATACGGACTTACAGAGATTATGGGTCCCGGTGTATCCATGGAATGCCCTCACAAAAACGGCATGCACATTTGGGAAGACCACTTCCTGGCAGAAATCATTGACCCCGTCACAGGTAAAACACTGCCATATGGCGAGCAGGGTGAGTTGGTCATCACGACATTGACCAAAGAGGCTCAACCCGTATTGCGTTTTCGCACCAAGGACATCACGCGTCTTATTACTGAAACCTGCGCCTGCGGACGCACTATGGCACGCATGGTACGCATCACCGAACGTAGCGATGATATGATACGCGTGCGCGGCGTTTCTGTTTTCCCGTCACAAATTGAGAGTGTGCTTCTGACAGTCGAGGGAATTGAACCACAGTATATGATTGTGGTGGACCGCCAGAACGCTTTCGCATCCGATGAGCTTGAAATATGGGTGGAGGTTTCCGAGAGTATTTTTTCGGACAAGATGGCACTGATGTCATCATTGCAGATCAAGTTACAGCGCGAACTCGACAGCGTCCTTGGAATTAAGGCGCGTATCAAGTTGGTGGAACCGCGCAAGCTTGCGCGCACCGAAGGCAAAGCCAAGCGCGTTGTGGACCGTTCTGAGTTGCCACAGTTGTAAAAACAAGCGGAGGATAATCATGAAAATCAAACAAGTATCAGTCTTTGCCGAAAACGAACCGGGACGCTTACTGGCCATACTAAAAGCACTGGAAAGCACGGGTGTCAACCTGCGCGCCATATCTGTAAGTGAAAATGCCGAATTCGGCATCGTGCGCATGATTATGGACAATCCGGAAAAAGGTGCTGCAGCGCTTAAACAAGCCGGTTTTACCGAACGCACCGATACATTGCTCACCGCTGAAATTCCGGACGTGCCCAACGGCTTGCTGAAATCTATAATACAACCTCTGTCAGACGGCAAAGTTAACGTGGACTATTTCTATGCTTTCTTGGAGCAAGAAGCCGGCACTGCACGTATTGTGCTAAAAACAAGCGACGACGAAAAAGCGGAAATGCTTCTCAAAACCTGTATCGTTTAATTGAGGCTCAGTTGCAAATTACAACCAACTGAAACTTTGAATTCTAGTAGTACTAAGATGGCAGAATTGTGCTATTCTATGGGCAACATACATTCATTTTAGGAGGGTTCCATGTCAAATAGCAGTTCATCTCGATGGATGTCTACCGCCGGCGGGGTGCTCAACATTGTGACGGGGGTGTTAGGTCTTATCAGCGAGATAGCCTATGCCATAATTGCTGCCTTGCTCCAAGCCAATCATTCTGTTTTCTACATCGAAGATCCAGAAATAATCCCTATAGTAATTGCCATATTATGGATCGCTTGCATCAGTACGTTCATTCCCAGCATTGTTTCCATCGTCGGTGGCGTATTTGCCATTCAGCGCAAGAGTTGGGGATGGGCTCTGGCCGGAAGCATTTGCGCCATATTATGCTCCACCATCACGGGCGTTCTCGCCTTGATATTCATTATCATGGGAAAGGAAGAGTTCTACGCGCAAGAAAACGATATATAGTTCTTTCCATCAGTTTTGTAAGCACAGCACCGCCTACATTTTTAGGCGGTGCTTTCGTTTAACAATTGTTGCCACCATGTTTTTATTGTGGTCCTTTTGTTCCTATGGCGAAGATGCTCATGCTGAAATTTACTGCTACGCAAACAAATATATGGGGGAACAAAGATTGATGTCCGCATGGCAGGCGAGGCAGTATGGCTTTCCCTTGACCAAATTTCTGAACTCTTTAAAAGAGACAAGCCCACTATCTCACGACACATAAAAAGTGTTTTCTCCGAAAGAGAGTTAACACAGGATTCAGTTGTTGCAAAATATGCAACAACTGCTTCGGATACCAAGAATTATTGACGATACAACTTTTGAGCAAGCGCAAATTATTCATGCAAAAAAGAAAGTACCAGTAAGAGCTAAAGCTAGCATAATAGTACCAATCGGCCTCTCGAAGAAGGTGTTTGCCAAATTTGCAACTGGCAGGGTACTATGAAAAAGATGCTTATTCTTCACGGTTGATTGCAATAGCCACCTGTCCTGAACCACCACCCATGTTAACAGTCACCCGGAATTTCATATTATCGTCAGAAGGATCAAGCATATAAACATTGCTTTTAATTTCGCCAAGTCCTGTCATGGTTGCGTACAAACTATGTTTTTGATTGCGTTCGCAAAGCCGCGTGCCAAAGGGTAGCCCCTTTGGAAACCCTTATAGCTAAAAACCAAAGTCTCTAATACTGCATCCAGTATAATCGCTTATTGTGTTGACAAGTATGCTACTATCGGTTATACTGTACTCTAAAGTGAGGTGTTTACTATGCAAATTGTAGGTCAGAGATTACGTGGTCTAAGAGAGGGGCTTCGGCTATCCCAGGTCAAAATAGCCAAACTAATCGGGGGAACTCAATCTAGTATTCAGCGTTATGAGAATGATGTTTGCGACCCACCTTTTACTACTCTGATTTGGTACGCGGACTATTTTGATGTTTCATTGGATTACTTATTCGGAAGAACGGATAAGCCACAAGGGAAGTTATATGAGTTCAAGCCCAAGATTGAGAGCAATGATGATATGAAGTTATTTATCGACATGTGTTTTGACCCCAAGTCTCCCATGAGCGATAAGTTGAAAGATACACTACTACAGATGATGAAAGGATGAAGTATCGCTATTATTATTGTGTCACACAACATCTTCACGGCAGTTGCAAGAAAAAACCTATACGCAAAGAATTTATCGAGAATTTAATCATTAGTGTAGTTGTTTCAATTCTGACCGACAACTATATTGATGCCATCGCTAATAGGGTTTCCGATTTGTCCAATAAAGAAAGCAACACTGAAATAATAAAGCGCCTTAGGCGATTGCTCAAAGAAAACGAGGAAGCCACTACAAATCTCATCAAGGCTATTGAATCCGGACAGGCAATAGATGTAATTACGTCCCAAATAGCAAAACGTCAATCAGAAGAAGCGGAACTCGAGGCGCAACTTGCACAAGAAATGACTACACGCCCGATTCTCACATTTGACGAAGTTAAATTTTTCTTTGAAAAATTCAAAGGCGGAGACATAAATGATATATCATACCGCACATCGTTGATTGATACCCTTGTCAACAAGATTTGCCTATATGATGGCAGCGAGCCTTATGCTGAGATTTACTGCAACGCAAACGAAAAAGGCATAAGGATTACATTAGACAAATTTGATAAAAATTTGTATATGGAGCAACTGGTACCCCTGGTGAGAGTCGAACTCACGACACATGGTTTAGGAAACCACTGCTCTATCCACTGAGCTACAGGGGCTAGACCTCTATTTTACGGCTAAATCGTCTCGTTTTACAAAATCATCAATGCTGATATAAATCCGGTGGCATGCGGCGGCGCGGCGGTAATCCTTGGCGCATACGACTATACTCAGAACTGATTTCTGCTCCTATGATAAGAATTAGTGACGCAAAATAAATAAACACGAGCATAACACAAACTGAAGCAATGACACCAAGTGCACGCTCAATACGTGGGAAATTTTCAAAATATAACACTATCACA
>WQXK01000012.1 GCA_009784845.1 Dehalococcoidia bacterium
AGAATCGAAACGACTCATAATGAGATGGCGGAGGGAGTGGGATTCGAACCCACGACCCCGCTCACGCGAGGCAAGCGCTTAGCAGGCGCCCGCACTAGGCCACTATGCGATCCCCCCCCCAGTTTGGTATGCACTACTATATCATAACAGGGTATGCAACTCAAAAGATTGCGGAAGAAATCTTACCTTAACGATGCTCCTTACTGGCTCAAAAACTAATGACTTTCATGTGCTCAAGCAATATCTTAATTCCGAGCAATACCAAAATGATTCCACCGACCAGTTCAGCCTTCGACTTGAATCTCACGCCGAACATATTTCCCACCATAACCCCAAAAGCCGAAAACACAAATGTAATGCACCCGATTAATACAACAGCCAAAAGAATACTGACCTGCAAAAAGGCAAATGACACCCCCACAGCCAAAGCATCAATGCTTGTTGCAACCGCTAGGGGCAGCATTTGCGCCGGTCTCAGGGAATCATCCCTTTTGCCTGCCCGTTGTATGACAGGCTCACCATCACGCTTAAGGCTCATCAGTATCATTTTGCCGCCAAGAAAGCCCAGTAGAACAAATGCCACCCAGTGATCAAACGGTGTAATCTTATCGGCAAACAGAGACGCCATAAAATAACCGATTAACGGCATAACAGCCTGAAAAACACCGAAGTACAATCCGACAATCAGCGCCTTGGACACACGTTTTTTGCCCGCAGCCAAGCCAATGCATATTGCCACCGCAAAAGCATCCATTGAAAGCCCGACAGAGATAAGAAGCAGTTCTATTACACTCATTATTATGCTCAATACGACCCAGCGGCAAACAGTCCCGGCATGGTATGGTTACCGCAGGTAAAATGCCATGTGGTAAATGTATGCCTACCGCTGACAATTAGGACAAAAGTATGTGCCGCGCTGACGTACCACAATACGCTCAATCGCCCCACCGCATGCAAAACAATTTTCACTCATGCGATGAGCTACCATAAAACCATCCTGAGCTTTGCCTTTAGCCCCATCCGGATGAAAATAATTTGAAACGCTGGCCCCACCGCTTTCAATAGCCTTGCTCAACACATGCCTTATTGAGCCGTGTAATCGTTCGATTTCCGGCATAGATAGACTACCGCCCTGCCTAAGCGGATGAATACCAGCATCATATAAGGCTTCATCGGCATACATGTTGCCTATTCCCGCAATCAAAGACTGCTCCACCAGTAATACCTTTACAGGAATTCCCTTGCTTTGCATTACAGCTTCCAGATGCCTTACAGTGAACGCATCGGACATCGGCTCCGGTCCCAGCTTTAACAATGGTGAATCATCCCCCCAAACCAGTTGAAATTTGCCAAATTTACGTGGGTCGATGAAAAACATCTTCAGCCCGCCATCCAAATGCACCACAGCACGGGTATGCTTGTCAGGCAAAGTCCCATCTTCGCCTACCAAAAATGAGCCCGTCATGCGCAGATGCACCAATAACACGTCTGCGCCATCCAAGCGCAGAATCAAATACTTGCCACGCCTGTCCATCTCCTCAATCACCCTTCCCGCCACGCGCCTGTTAAATTCATCAATAGAGGGCGAGAGCAGCGTCCTTGCCCATAAAAATTGCACCGACTGTATGCGGCGCCCGACAAGCAGCGGCGTGAGTTGTTTTTTGATAGTTTCAACTTCCGGCAACTCAGGCATAATTCCTAAACTCCTATTGCATCAGGTCCCACGTGTGCCCCACTTTTATATCCACCTGAACAGGAACATCCAATTTGATGGCATCCTGCATCAAATGCATCACAATATCCCGCATTATGGGCGATTCCTCCTGCGGCACCTCAAAAATCAACTCATCGTGCACCTGAAGTATTAGCTTACTCAACAAACCGCGTTGCGCCATTTCCTTATCCAAATGCAGCATGGCTACCTTGATGATATCAGCCGATGTACCCTGCACCGGCATATTGATGGCCATACGCTCAGCAGCTTCGCGTATCATGCGATTATGCGAGTTAATTTCCGGAATATAACGCCGCCTTCCCAATATGGTTTGCACGTAACCTAACCGACGCACCTGCTCTTTGGTTTTATCCATATAAGCTCGCACGCCTGGAAATCTGTCAAAGTAAGATGCTATGAATTTCTCCGCTTCGCTACGGGAAAACTCCGTGGCCTGTTCCAGCCCATAACCACTCATGCCGTAAATCACGCCGAAGTTAACCGTTTTGGCCAAGCGGCGCATATCCCGGGTAACCTGCGTTTGCTCAACATTGAACAAATGTGCCGCCGTAGCACTGTGCACGTCCTCTCCGCGTTCAAATGTATCAAGCAAAGCCGCATCCTGCGACAGGTGTGCCAGTGAGCGCAGGTCAATTTGGGAATAATCACCTGAAAGCAGCACACAGCCGGGTGGTGCAATAAAAGCCTGCCGAATTTCACGCCCAAACTCGCCCCTCACCGGAATGTTCTGCAAATTCGGCTCTGAAGAAGACACCCGCCCTGTAGTCGTACGCGTCTGGTTAAAACTGGTATGCACGCGTCCGGTCCTATTATTAACCAATCTCGGCAATGCATCAATATACGTGGTAATAAGTTTATTCAGTTGGCGGTATTCCAATATGTAGTCTGCTATTTCGGAATCTTGGCGCAATAGTTCCAGAACCGATGATTCAGTTGACCATGCCCCATGTTTTTTCTGCCCTGTGGGCAGGCGCAGCTTTTCAAACAACACCTCCCCCAACTGTTTGGGGGAGTTTATGTTAAACTCGCATTTTGCCAAGGTGTAAATTTCGCGCTCAAGTGCCACAAGCCGTTCTCCCAAACGAGAAGACATCCCCGTAAGCAGGTTAGCATCCAATTGTACGCCACAACGCTGCATCTTGACCAAAAGCGGCACCAAAGGCAATTCAACGTCATTAAAAAGCGCCAGCAATTGCTCTTTTTCTAGTTCATCAGCTAAAGGCTGCCGCAAGCGCCCTATTGCATCAGCGCACGAACAGGCAAAATGTGCCACCTGTTCCACCATCAGATTGCATACCGGCACACGCTTGGAACCTGTCCCAACGGCTAAGGGTTGTATTTCCATGTTCAGTCGACTTAATGCCAGAGCGGACAATTCCAATGCTTGTTCGCCAATCAAATGTGCCGCAAGCATAGTATCAAATGCAACACCGGCGAGCGGTGTACCAGCCTGCGCCATAATAGTCATGGCAAAGTTGGCATTATGAACGCAGACAGCACCTGGCACACATAACAACTCCGATAAAACCCGCCGAACCTCTTCCAGCGACAGTTGTGCTCCGGTATCCAGTCCTGCATGCGTCAGCGGTATGTAATACGCCTCACCCGCAACCGGTGAAAAAGCCATCCCCACCAGTTGGGACGACACAGGATGCAACCCTTCGGCGACTATTTCAAAAGCAAACCTTTTCACGCTGCGCAAACGTGCTGCCAGCGCCAAAAGGGCATCAGATGTTTTGATTGTGTCGTATTTCTTCTTCTCTTCAACAACAGAATAATCTGCCGTAGCAGTTTCAGCCTCAAAAAGCTGTGGAGGTTGATGTGGCGTAGCATCAAACAAATCGCTCCCGGGCAAGCGATCCAGCAGCTTAAAAAACTCCAATTCACGAAAAAGTGCTGCAGCTTTTTCACGGTCAAAATGCGCCGCTTTGGACTTTTCCAAATCCAGCGTCACCGGAGAATGCACCTCTATTGTAGCCAAAACCTTGCAGCGACGGGCTGACTCCTCACCATGGCGTAGCAACTCCTGTATGCGCAACGGCGACACATCGTCTATATGCTGATAAATCTCATCCACACTGCCGTATTGTTGAATAAGTCTAACAGCAGTTTTCTCGCCAATGCCTTTTACGCCGGGTATGTTATCCGACGGGTCCCCTTTAAGTGCTTTCAGATCGGCAATATATCTTGGCGGTACGCCATACTTTTGCTCCACCCCAACCGCATCTATCAACACAGCTTCCCCCATCGTGCGCGGGTACAGTACACGTACGTGTGACCCAACCAATTGCATAGCATCGGCATCTCCGGTGAGAATAATCGTTTCCAGCCCTTGCTCTGCCGCCTGATGCGCTAGTGTGCCAAGCATGTCATCGGCCTCAAACCCATCCATCTCAAACAACGGGATTTTGAGATCCAGCACCAACTGCCGCACACGCGACAGCTGCCCTATCAATTCATCCGGTGTTGCCTGACGATTGGCCTTGTAATCTTCAAACAAATTATGGCGAAAAGTAGGTCCTTTCTTATCAAAAGCCACCGCATAATGTGTCGGACGCTGCTCGGATATCACCTTAAGCAGCATGGAGGAAAAGCCAAAGACAGCATTCACCAGTTCGCCCGTGCGGCGCACTGAAAGCGGCGGCAGGGCATGAAATGCACGATGCACCACATTATTGCCGTCAACCAATAACAAACGGGGAGCCTTTCTCTCATTCACGGGCTAATTATAGCAGAGCCGCAGGGCAAGCATGAGAACTGCGTCCATACAAAATTTTGCACACCCTTATTTCATTTCATGTTATACTATCGCCATTATTTGGCAGAGGGAAGCTATGCATACGAAAGATTTTCTTTCAATCGCAGACCTGTCCAGCACTGATTTGCAGCTGTTATTAGCTGAGGCCGTAGATTTAAAAGCTAGCGGATGGAACAGCGCACTCAGCGGAAAGACTTTGGCATTGCTTTTTGAAAAGCCGTCGCTGCGCACCCGTGTCAGCTTTGAGATGGCCATGCGAGCGCTTGGTGGGGAGGTTCTATACCTCTCGCCCGCCGAGGTGGGTTTGGGCAAGCGCGAATCTGTAGCAGATGTGGCGCGCGTACTGTCGCGCTACGCGGATATCCTTGCCGTGCGCACTTTCAGCCAGCAAACACTGGAGGAGTTGGGCAACTATGCCGATATTCCCGTCATTAACGCCCTATCCGACGAGGAGCACCCATGTCAGATACTTGCAGACCTGCTCACCATATTTGAGCATAAGGGAACGCTAAAAGGGCTAACCTTGGCTTTTATCGGCGACGGCAACAATGTGGCCGCCAGTTTGGCTCTTGGCTGTGGACTTGCCGGCATTAATTTCAAAATTGCCTCGCCTGCAGGGTATGAGTTAAACAGCAATGTGATAGAGCGCGCCATGATTATGGCGGAAACCAGCGGTGCCGAAATCAGATGCGACCACGACCCATACCTTACAGCACAGGGTGCCGATATAGTATACACAGACACATGGACAAGCATGGGTCAGGAAGCTGAAAACACGATCCGTCTGAAAGATTTTGTCATGTACTGTGTGGACAGCGCCCTCATGGCGGTGGCTGACAAGGATGCCATCTTCATGCACTGCCTGCCGGCACATCGCGGGCAAGAGGTGTCAGACGAGGTTATAGAAAGCCGTGCTTCAGTGGTTTTTGATCAGGCCGAAAACCGCATGCACGCGCAAAAAGCCGTGCTGGTACAACTCATGGGCGGAGCCGGAATACTGCCATGCTATTGTTAACAGAGAGTCACAAAGTAAACATTAAATCAGACGACTATGTCTGCGATTAAAAATCAAACGCCAAACGAAACTGCTGTTGAAAGCGGCACTCAGGCAGTGCGCCCGCTTGTGGCCATCGTGGGAAGGCAAAATGTGGGCAAGTCTACGCTGCTTAATCGCCTAGCAGGGCGGCGCATCGCCATCGTAGAAGACCTGCCAGGCACAACACGGGACCGCCTAAGCGCCAATGTTAACTGGCTGGGACATGATTTCACGCTCATTGATACCGGAGGAGTTGAGAGCAAGGGAAGTTCTTTTTTCAGCGATGATATTAACCGCCAGGTAGACACCGCCATAAGCGAGGCTGCTATCATTCTCTTTTTGGTAGATGCCAAGGACGGCATACTACCATCCGACCAGGACATCGCCGCCGGGCTGCGCCCTGTTAAAGAACGCGTCATTCTTGTAGCCAATAAAGCTGATAACGAAAAAGCCGATATTATCTCCGCCGAGTTACACCGCTTTGGCTTGGGAGAACCTATCACAATTAGCGCATACCACGGGCGCGGTATTAATGACCTCCTAGATGCCATTTTAAAGCGTCTCCCTCAAGCACCATCCAATGTGGCAGTAGCATCTGATAACAACCTTAAAATAGCCATCGTAGGACGTCCCAATGTAGGCAAATCCATGATGCTCAACCGTCTTTTAGGGCAGGAACGCGTCATTGTCAGCGAAATACCCGGCACCACACGGGATGCCATTGATACAGTTTTTGACTTTGAAGAGCAAAGTATTATACTAATCGACACCGCTGGCATAAAGAGGCGTGGGCACCAGGGCGAAGGCGTAGACAAGTACAGTGTTATTCGCTCGCTGGATGCCATTGACCGCTCTGATGTGGTGTTGTTGGTACTTGATGCCGAGGAGTTGGTCACGGCGCAGGACTTGCATGTTGCCGGTTATCTTCAACAGGCTTACAAGGGCATTGTTATCGTAATTAATAAATGGGATTTGGCAAAGAATTTGAATAAGAGCGAAGTTGCCAGTTGCGTACGGGCAAATTTTAAGTTCATGAAATACGCCCCTGTGTTGTACACATCCGCCAAGGATGGCAGTGGTATTTCCGACGTCATACCTCAGGCTCTGAACGTCTACCGCGAACGGCTTAAGCGTATTGGTACAGGCGAACTCAACAGCACAGTGCAACAGGTACTCGCCAAACACACGCCACCTCACAAAGGCAGCCGCATTCTCAAGTTCCTTTACGTCACGCAGGCGGAGGTCAATCCTCCCACATTCGTATTCTTCGTCAACGACGTCACCCTGATGCATTTCTCCTACCAGCGCTACCTTGAAAATCAACTGCGCAATAATTTCGGGTTCAACGGAACGCCGCTGCGCCTCATCTTTAAGACCAGGGGTAAATAAAATGGCTGTGCTAAGACTGCTTCTGGTTATAATTACCGGTTATCTGCTCGGCTCTATTCCATTTGGATTAATAGTAAGCAAACTGCGCGCCAAGGTAGATATACGCAACTTCGGCAGCGGTCGTACAGGCGGCACAAACGTGTTGCGCACGTTAGGACGTAAGGCTTTCGTCATTGTGGCCGTAGGCGACATACTCAAAGCCGCAACAGCGGTATTTATAGCCAGATGGCTTATGAGCGAACAATTTTTTACGATCGGACATATACTTATTGGGCCTCCGGCAGCACACGCCATTGCTGGAATCTGCGCCATCATTGGGCACATATTCCCTATATTCGCCCGGTTTAGAGGGGGGCGCGGCGTAGCCACCTTCATCGGTGGGCTCGCCGCTATCTGTCCAGTGGCGGCACTCTTCGGCGGTGAAGTTCTGCTCCTCGGCGCCAGCATTTCCGGGTTTGCATCGCTTGGTAGCATAATCAGCGTAGTATGCGCCTATCTCATTATGATTCCACTTGTCATTATTTATGGCGTGCCTTCCGAGTATCTGATATACGTGCTCTTCGGTGCCGTGATCATTCTTATTGCGCACTTTGACAACATCAGGCGTTTGCTAAGCGGCAAAGAACGCAAGTTAAACCAAAAAACAGCATCGGACTCCAGCGTTAATCAAGGGTAATCATTTTCTGTATCAAGAGATAAAGATGGCCAAAACATGCGTCATCGGTACCACGAGTTGGGGCACAACCATTGCCATCATGCTTGCGCGGCATGGCATGGAGGTGTCTTTGTGGGCACGTACTGAAGACGAGGCTGCACACCTGCGTGGCAAAGGTCCGGACAAACACGTTGTTGGCAACGCTGTATTCCCGTCATCACTTAGCGTTACATCATCCGTTGAGGAAGCTGTTTCCTCATCCGATGTCGTTGTGATGGCAGTGCCGTCGCAGACCATGCGACAGAATATCAAGCTGGTCAAGCCATACCTCAATGCCCATAAACTAATTGTAAGCGCTGCAAAAGGATTGGAAATGGGTACTAACAAGCGCATGTCGCAGGTGATTGCCGATGAAATTGCCCAAACATACCACAAGAACATCTGCGTCCTGTCAGGGCCTAATCTATTCCGCGAAATATTGGACGGATCGCCCGCAGCCGCCGTAGTCGCGGCCCAGAGCGAAAGCACTGTCATCAAGGCACAGAAAATTTTCAGCGGTCCCAATCTGGCCGTCTATATCAACCACGACATCATCGGAGTAGAATTGGGCGGCACTCTTAAAAATATTATTGCCTTAGGCGCCGGGATGATTGATGGGCTGGGATACGGCGATAATGCCAAAGCAGCATTTATCACGCGTGGTCTTACCGAGATGACTGCCTTTAGCGTGGCACTGGGGGCAAACCCGCTGACTATGTCAGGGCTTGCCGGCATGGGAGACCTTGTTGCCACCTGCTCATCCAATCTGAGCCGCAACCATTACGTAGGCTCAGAGTTGACCAAAGGCAAAAAACTTGATGAAATACTGGCATCAATGACAGGCATGGCTGAGGGAGTTACCACTACCGCAGTCGTATGGCCCCATGCACAAAAACTCATGTTGGAAATGCCCATCACTGAGAAAATTTATCTCATCCTGTATGAAAATGCCTCAATACGCGACGTTATTCCTGAAATACTCGGCACCACCTGCCGCCACGAACTGACAGGCCGCCGCTGGAAACTCTTCAGACGTAAGCCACGCTAGCTTTTCTTGCGCGCTGACTATCCTATCTTGGCTAATATTAACTACCACAGCATTACCTATTCTGAATGACAACCGTAATAGTTAATTCATTTTTTGTAAAATATCGCCATGGGTAATTTGCACAATTTGGCGGTTGTAGCCTGCATAATTTAGCGATTGTACTTGTTACATTCTGGCGAATTGGCTAATAAATCCCCACCTCGTCGCATGCACATGGCCACGAAAACTACTCTCTTTTTCGCCGCATGACAAGAACGTCAACAACCAGTGAAGCATGAAACGCTGCTATTTCTTTTTCGTATCAAAGCTGGCAGCCAGCTCCTCAAACAAATGTTTTTGTTCTTTGGTGAGTTTGTCTGGCGTGACTACAGTTAGACGCACCAGCTGATCACCCTTGCCGGAACGACGGAAGTGCGGTATTCCCTTTCCTCTAAGAGTAAAAACGTCGCCGCCCTGGCTACCTGCCAAAACTTTGACAGTTGCATCACCATATAGTGTCGGCACCGACACGTCATCACCCAGTGCCGCCTGGGCAAAGTTCACATTCAGGTTATAAATAATATTACTGTCTTCGCGCAGGAAGAATTTGTGTGGTTTGACACGGATATTTGCCAGCAGGTTGCCCGGCGTGCCGCCGCGTTCCCCTGCATGTCCCTGCCCACTCATCTGCATACGTACGCCACTATCAACCCCTGCCGGAATGGTAATGCTGATTTTACGCTCAAAGCGCTCATGTCCGCTACCGCGGCAGTTAGTACAGGCATCTGTAATCACCTGACCGCTACCGGAACAACGAGGACATGCTGATACATTGGTAAAACGCCCGAATAAACTTTGCTGTACACGCTGCACACGGCCACTGCCATTGCACTCAGAGCACGACTGTGGCTGCGTTCCAGGCTTCGCACCACTGCCATGACACACCGAGCAATTCTCGCTGCGCATTATACGGATTTCTTTGTCTACGCCCAATGCCGCTTCTTCAAAGGTTAAATCCAATGAAACCTGAATATCCTCACCGCATACAGGGGCACTGCGACCGCCGCTGCCATCGCTGAAAAAATTGTAAAAGTCCTCAAAAATACTCCCCATACCACCAAAGCCGAATCCCTCAAAGCTACGCGACGCGCCGTCCACGCCAGCATGCCCAAAGCGATCATAAGCCTGACGTTTTTCCTGATCACACAGCACCTGATAAGCCTCACTTGCTTCTTTAAATTTGTCCGCTGCATCCGCGCCAGGATTTTTGTCAGGATGGTACTGGAAAGCAAGCTTTCTGAAAGCCTGCTTGATCTCATCATTGCTGGCATTCCGCCCCACCCCCAGCACTTCATAGTAATCCCGTTTAGCCGTCATGTGCTTTCCTTTTTAACCTTTCTGTTTTCCTTGGCGTAATAATCAAATAATACAAATGCAAAGGCCATTTTGCGCGCCCATGACGGCGTAGCACGATGGCGCATAATATCAACCATATACTGCGATACCGATTTCGACCGACTGGCGCTATTCTTGCGCCTGACCATCACCTCAGTTTGTGCCAAACGGCGATTATAGGCACGGCGGCGCTCCGGGTCTCCCAACACCTCATACGCCTCAATAATACCCTTCAACTTACGGTTAGCCCACTCTTCCCTGCCCGGATTATGATCCGGGTGGTAGCGCATGGCCTTCTTGCGAAAAGCCGCCTTGAGCTGCTGCGGAGTAGCATCACGCCGTACCGTTAGCACCTGATAAAAATCACTACTCGCAGCCACCTGACATACACCATCCTAAAAGTTAGGAAAGAAGGGCTGGATATTGCTTCCAGCCCTTCACCCATATCACAGAATTATATTACATTGCACTTGGAATATAAAGGCTAGACCTCGCGGAATTCGCCTTCCACAGTACCCTCATCAGATTTATTGTCGCCCTCAGATGCCTCGCTGGCACCGGGCTGCTCGCCATCCTGAGACGCAGACTGCTGGGTTTGTTCATAGACGTGGCTGCCGACTTTCTGCATCGCCGCCGACAACTCATCCGTGCTGCTCTTCATGCGTTCTACGTCATTTGCAGATATTGCCGCTCTAACAGCTTCAATCTTGGTATTGACCTCTCCTGCGATATCCTCAGGTATTTTATCTTTGTTGTCACGCAGTGTCTTCTCCGCCTGATAAGCCATATTGTCCGACAAATTGCGCGTCTCAGCCTCTTCTTTGCGCTTATTGTCTTCGGCAACATGGGACTCAGCCTCTTTCTGCATGCGCTCCACCTCATCCTTGGAAAGACCTGAGGAAACCGTGATGGTAATCTTCTGTTCTTTGCCAGTTCCCTTATCGCGGGCTTTGACATTGAGTATGCCGTTGGCATCCACATCAAAAGTCACCTCAATCTGGGGAACGCCGCGCGGGGCAGGCAAGATTCCATCCAGTACAAATTTGCCCAACTGACGGTTATCCCCGGCCATGGAACGCTCACCCTGCAACACGTTGATTTCTACGCTGGGCTGATTATCCGATGCGGTGCTGAACACCTGTGTCTTTGACGTCGGTATAGTGGTATTGCGCGAGATAAGCGGTGTAGCCACGCCACCCATGGTTTCAATGCCAAGAGTCAGCGGAGTAACATCCAGCAGCAACACATCTTTGACCTCTCCCTTGAGTACTCCGGCCTGAATGGCAGCACCGACAGACACAACCTCATCGGGGTTGACACCCTTATTAGGCTCCTTGCCAAAAAGTTCCTTTACCTTTTGTTGCACCAGCGGCATGCGTGTCTGACCGCCAATCAATATCACCTCATCAATCTGCGCCGTTGACTTACCTGAATCTGAAATGGCCTGTTTACATGGACCAAGCGTCTTTTCCACCAAATCCATTACCAGTTGTTCCAGCTTAGAGCGTGATAGCGTGATGTTGAGATGCTTGGGGCCAGAGGTATCTGCTGTGATAAATGGCAGATTGACTTCGGTGGACTGTACCGTAGAAAGTTCTATTTTGGATTTTTCCGCTGCTTCCTTAAGGCGCTGCATGGCCATCTTATCGTTGCGCAGATCAATACCCTGGTCGCGTTTGAACTCATCGGCCAACCAGTCCATGATGCGCTGGTCAAAATCATCACCGCCAAGGTGCGTATCACCGGCAGTGGATTTTACCTGAAAAGTGCCCTCTCCCAACTCAAGAACAGAAATATCAAAGGTTCCGCCGCCCAAGTCATACACAGCAATGGTTTCGTCCTTTTTCTTATCCAAGCCGTAAGCCAGGGCAGCTGCGGTAGGCTCGTTGATGATACGCAATACCTTCAGTCCGGCAATCTGACCGGCGTCCTTGGTAGCCTGACGCTGCGCATCATTGAAATATGCTGGCACTGTAATGACAGCCTCTGTCACCGCTTCCCCAAGATAAGCCTCGGCATCGGCTTTTAGCTTCTGTAAAATCATGGCCGAAATTTCAGGTGGGGAATAATCCTTGCCACCCATGGCCACACGCACTTCATCATTGGCACCGCGCGTCACTTTATACGGCTTGCGCTTGGCGTCGTCTTCAATAGAAAGTTCGCGGCCTGCCGGCTCACCCCACTTGCGCCCCATAAAGCGCTTAATCAGGTAAATGGTGTTTTCCGGATTAACAATCGATTGACGCCGAGCCACCTGCCCGACCAAACGCTCACCGGTTTTGCTTACCGCCACTACCGAAGGCGTGATATTGCCGCCTTCAGCGGAAGGAATGACCACCGGCTCCCCGCCCTGCATGACGGCAATTTCACTGAAAGTAGTCCCAAGATCAATACCAACTGCTTTTCCCATTATTTTTTCTCCTTTTTGTTGTTTGCTTTTGTTTATAATTAGCTTAGGATTAACCTATGTATTATCCTCGCCATTGCCTACCATTACCTTAGCTGGTCTAAGTACGCGCTCATTTAGCATATAACCCTTTTCCAATTCTCCCACAACCATGCCATCCGGTCCGGGAACGCTGCTGACCGCTTCATGTACGCTTGGGTCAAAAACTTCGTCCTGCGCCTTGATACGGCTTAATCCCAATACTTCAAGTGCATTTTCCAGCTTACGGGCAATACCATTGACGCCGCCCACCCACGGATTAGATGCCATTTGCGGCGGGACATGCTCTGCTGCCCGCTCAAAATCATCCAGCACCGGCAGTATCCTGAGCATCAAATCCGCATTGGCATACCTGATGGCATCCAATTTATCCAACTCCAGTCGTTTTTTATAGTTGGTAAAATCCGCCTGCCCGCGCTGCCATCCGTCAAGATACTCCTGTGCTTTTGCCTTTGCCGCATCAAGCTCTTGGAGTAATGTTTGCATGTCTTCAGAAGAGGCTTCATCTTCCTGTGCATGACAGGTCTTCTCGAATTCAGACATATCACCCTGTTCAAAACTCTTCATACTTCCATCCTGCCAAAATTAATTGTTCGCTACATACGAACGCCTGCCCGAGGTACCGCCATAAAGTTCGGTCACCAACAGACTAATAAGCGAAGAAACATAACTTAGCACTGCAATAGTGCGCTCATATTCCATACGTGTAGGACCCACAACAGCTATGCTCCCCAATGGAGCCCCGGGTAAACCATAACGGCTGATAACCAGGCTGCAATCATGCACAGCCTCTTCTTTGTTTTCGCGCCCGATGACGACACGAACGCCATAATCCGCCGAGTCGTGCAATGTCATAAGGTCCACCAGTTTCTTTTGCTCCGCCAGACGGATTAGGTTTAACAGGCGCGACCCCTGACTAAACTCAGGCTGGTTGATTAGAAAATGCCAGCCTTCCAAAAACATTTCCTGACCGCTATGCGAGTCCTCTGCCTGTAACATACGTAACACATGCTGCATTATGAGTTGCTCAATCCGGCTTAATTCTGCAATCTTCAGTTCGATTTGCGCCAAGCTTTGTCCGGTAAACAGGCGATTCAAATGCCCCGCCATTACAGCGAGGTCTTCCTGTGTCACAGCGTCTTCAAAACTCACAAGTTGCTGGCGCACCTTAGCGCCATGCAAAACCAGCACAACCAACACCAAATGCGGCTGAATAGACACCATCTCCAAATGCTTATACTGCGTTGCCGGAGAGCGCGGCGTGGTGACAATTGCCACATTTTTAACCTGCTGCGACAGCAGTGTTGCCGCCAAATTCAACCACTCCTCCAGTTTGTCCTCCACCTGATGAAACAGGTGATTAATAAGGAACTGCTCCTCAAGCGGAAGTTCCGGACCCCTCATGTTGGCTACATGGTAGCGGTAACCTTTATCGGATGGCATGGAACCGGCGGCATGATGCGGACGCACGATATAACCTTCCTCTTCCAGCCGCGCGACATCGTTGCGCACGGTTGCCGAGCTTACGTCTAAGCCGCACTCATCCAAAACATTGGATGAAGACACCGGCGCGACCCGCAAAACATACTGGCGGATAATGGAACTTAGTATTAATTCTTCACGTGGTTTCAGCATAATTAGCAATCTCTCGATGAGATTGCTAATTATGCTAACATGTCTAACACTTCTTTGTCAAGGGGTATGGAGTTGTCCAAGGCTATAATAGCCATCTATCTGCTGCAAAAGGGCCTTTGCTTTTTCGCTACCATTTTTTGATACGGATAGCAGTTGTGCTATGCTGTAAGAAACCATTGTAACGGAGATTACGTGAAACTTGGATTTGGGCAGATCGTCCTCATCATAATCATAGCCTGCGGCGTTTTATTGCTGGCACGCAGTTCCAAGCGCGGAACAGCGAAATCCACATCGCGAAAGACGCACACGCGACAACTTAATGCCGCCAGCACAGAAGAACCAGCAGCTATGACAATACGCCAAAAACGCCTGCGCTGGCTGGGGATTATCCTCATAGTCGCAGGTATGGTAGCGCTGGGAATTCTATTAAGTTCAATCATTAATTTCATCTTCATTCTGTCTGCCGTAGCCGGGATTAGCATACTTTCCGGCATCGCATTCATAATACTTTCCGCTCGTCGCTAGGCGCTTGACAGGCTGCAAAATAGATTGTTAAACTGCCTATCAGTTAGGAGAAGTTGTTCATTATGCAAAAAGTCGGCATTGCCTATCATCCACTGAATGCAAGAGCGCCCGATTTAACCAGTCGCTTGAGCGCCGTATTACAGGCGCATGGGCTGGAGTATTGGCAATGCTCGGCATGGAATACGGCGGAATTGCGCCAACATTTTGAAGGCACAGATGTGATACTCACCATAGGCGGTGATGGTACCATTCTGCGCGTCGCGCAGGCACTTGACGGCGAACTCATCCCTATTGCCGGCATCAACCTTGGGCAACTGGGCTTTTTAACTGAAATACAACCAGATGAAGGCAGTGAAAAACTGCTGACGCTGCTGGCAGGCAAGGGCTGGTGCGATGAACGCGCCATGTTGGAGGCAGAATTGCGCCAAACAATAAATGGTCAACCGAAAACAATGCAGTTCAACGCCTTAAACGATATAGCCATGGCACGCGGTGCAATCGCCCGTATCGTAGAAATCACTGCCAGTGTTGACGGAGCCGTCGTAGATACCTATAAAGCCGATGGGGCACTGGTCGCAAGCGCCACCGGCAGCACAGGATATGCCCTCGCAGCAGGCGGTCCTATCCTCAACCCGAACTCGACAGATATGGTACTTGTACCCATCCTGCCGCATGTATCGCTGCAACATCCGCTGGTGCTCAACTCCACAAGCGTCATTACTCTTAAACTCTCTACCAACAGCCCTGCCACGCTCTCCGTTGACGGGCACATCAGCATTGAACTTTTAGACGGTAGCAGTGTTACCGTGCGCAGTAGCACCAAGCGTACCCGTTTTCTGCGTATTGACCCGCCGGGACACTTTTACGCATCCCTAAGCCAAAAATTAAAAAGGACGACTGTATGACATATAAAATTGAAAAAGCTAAAATTGAGGATGCCCCTGCCATACAGGAAATGGTCAATTCTTTCGCCGAGATAGGAGAAATGCTGGGGCGCCCCCTTTCTGAAATTTACGAAAATTTACGTGATTTCTATGTAGCACGCCAGGACGGCAGTGTTATCGCCTGCGCAGCACTGCATATAGCATGGAGCGATATGGCCGAGGTAAAAAGCTTAGCCGTCTGCGAGAAACATCAACGAAAAGGAATTGGTAAATCATTAGTCGAAATCTGTTTGAATGAAGCCAAGGAACTCGGCATTCACAATACCTTTGTTCTGACTTATGTCACCTCATTTTTCCAGAAATGCGGCTTTATGGAGGTCGACAAAGCCGTTTTGCCGCATAAAATTTGGGGCGAATGCTATCGCTGCCCCAAATTCCCCAACTGTGATGAGGTAGCCATGGTTTATCGGGTTAAGTAATGGGCGAATATCGCACACTTTCCAGCAAACCTATATATTCCGGAGTATGCGTCAGCCTGCGTGTGGACGACGTTCAGTTGCCATCCGGACAACAGACCAAACGGGAGGTTGTTGAGCACTGCGGGGCTGTTGCCATCGTAGCACTGGACCCCACCGGACACATACTACTGGAAAAACAGTTCCGCCACGCTACTGGTAAAAAGTTGTTTGAAATACCGGCCGGATGCATTGATCCGAATGAGACACCGGAGGAAGCGGCAAAGCGCGAATTACAGGAGGAAACCGGCTTATGCCCCGGGAAGCTGGAGCGGCTGGGCGGATTTTATTCGGCACCCGGGTTTTCCAACGAGTATTTACACCTGTTTCTTGCCACCGAACTTTTCATGTCACCTTTAACAGCCGAAGACACGGAGGAAATAAGTGTGATAAAGGTGTCATCCCTTGATGCGATTGAAATGCTGCGCCGAGGCGATATTGAAGATGCCAAAAGCATCGCCGGATTGCTTTACTATTTCAAATTCAAGGGCGATTAACCAACCTCCAGTTATAAATTAACTGAAATTCTCGACGCACAAATACTATCATGCCCACCATTTTCATGTTAGAATTAAAACTGATATGAGAGAAATTACCTCAGACGAAATCAGAAAAGCTGTTGCTATTTTGGCACAAACAAGCAACTTTGAACTTGGTGACGACGTCTTAGAACTCCTGAAAAAAGCCCGCTCAAGCGAGGTTTCCCCCGTCGCATGCGAGATATTGGACAAGCTGTTGGACAATGCCCGCATAGCCAAATCAGAAAACATGCCGCTGTGCCAAGACTGCGGAACGGCTGTAGTGTTTTTAGATATCGGTCAAGACGTACATGTCATAGGCGGGGATCTCTGCGCAGCTATTGCCAGTGGCGTGCGACAAGGTTACCATGAAGGCTACCTGCGCAAATCTATGGTTGAACATCCGTTTTCCAGCCGTATTAACACCACAGATAATACGCCGCCTGTTATACACACTGAAATTGTACCGTGTGATAAAATCAAAATCAGCTTTATGCCCAAAGGCGGAGGCGCTGAAAACATGAGCCGCTTGGTAATGCTAAAACCATGCGCGGGGATTCAGGGCATTATTGATGCCGTGACCTCCGCTGTAGATGAAGCTGGTGGCAACCCTTGCCCGCCGCTTATCATCGGGCTTGGGATTGGAGCCACATCAGAAAAGTCCATGCAAAACGCCAAGCGGGCACTGTTGCGCCCGGCTGGTCAGCCCAGTTTTGACCCTGAGGTAGCAGCCTTAGAAGCCCAAGTGCTGGAAAGCGTAAATAGGCTTGGGATTGGGCCTTTGGGTATGGGGGGCAGCATAACTGCAATGGCAGTACATGCCGAAGCGAGACCATGCCATTTCGCCAGTCTTCCGCTTGCAATTAATCTGCAGTGCCACAGCGCACGACACGCCGAGGTAATACTTTAGTGGGCAAGTGGAATATAACATCTCCTTTTGACAAAGCGACCCTAGATAAGCTTCATGTAGGGGATTTGGTCGCAATTTCAGGCACCATTTACACGGCACGGGACGCTGCTCATAAACGCCTGATTGATTCGCTCAATAATGAAATCCCTCTGCCTTTCGATTTACAGGGACAGACCATTTACTACATGGGACCGTCTCCGGCCCGTCCGGGGCAGATTATCGGGTCATGCGGTCCGACAACCAGCGGGCGCATGGATGCTTTCACCCCGGCACTGCTGGATGCCGGACTGAGTGCCATTATTGGTAAAGGAAAACGATCGTCAGAAGTACTTGAATCCATCAAAAAAAACCACGCCGTTTACCTCGTAGCATACGGCGGAGCCGGAGCACTGTTAGCCAAAAGCGTACGCAGAGCTGAAATAGTCGCATATTCTGAGTTGGGGGCTGAGTCCATAATGCGGCTTGAAGTGGAGAGTTTTCCGGCTATTGTGGCAAACGATGCTCACGGCGGGAATTTATTCGAAGAACAAATTGCCAAATACCGTCGCATTTAGGAGAACGATATGGAAGACTGCATCTTCTGCAAGATTGCCGCAGGCATAATTCCCCGCAATAAAGTATTTGAGGACGAGTTGGTTTTTGCTCTCCGCGACATACATCCCATGGCTCCCACCCATATTCTTATAATCCCCAAGAAGCACTACCAAAATCTGTCAGCGCTTGATGCAGCAGACCAGAACTTGCAGGGATATCTACTGCATATAGTAAGTTTGATAGCTCAACAGGAAGGTTTAGACAAAACCGGGTATCGAGTGGTCATAAACTGCGGAAAGTGGGGCGGACAGGTCGTGCAGCATCTACACATACACCTTTTGGGCGGACGTAAGCTGGTGGACGAACTGGGATAACAACTACCTCATATTTTCATGCTTTGCGCGTTTTACAACAGCCGACCAAATGATTGTTCATTTGGTCGGCTGTTTATTATCGGTTAATTTAGGTGCTTTAATAGTTTTTGGCAACAATTTGGAAGTAGCTTTGCGGGTGGCTGCACACAGGGCACTCGCCGGGGGCATCAGTGCCTTCATGAAGATGCCCGCAATTGGCACATTGCCAAACCTGTTTTCCGTTCCTCTTGAAAACCTGACCCTCCGTAACATTTTTCAATAGCGCAAGGTAGCGCGCTTCATGTTCTTTCTCAATTTTGGCAACAGATTCAAACAGTACGGCGATTTGCTCAAAACCCTCCTCGTATGCCTCTCGTGCCATTCTGGCATACATGTCAGTCCATTCAAAATTTTCACCGCTGGCAGCTGCCATTAAATTGGCTACCGTACCGGGCACAGCACCATCGTGAAGCAGCTTAAACCACATCTTTGCATGTTCTTTTTCGTTGCCCGCTGTTTCCAAGAATATTGCGGCTATCTGCTCATAGCCATCTTTTTTTGCCTGTGAAGCGAAATAGTTATACTTGTTTCTAGCCTGCGATTCGCCCGAAAATGCCTCCATGAGATTTGCTTCTGTCTTGGTTCCCTTTAGGTCTTTCATAATTACTCCTCTTCCAGCTTTTTATTTTCAACTAACCCTTTTGGGGTTCTGTTTATAAAGGCTGCATTTCCAATCCTCAATATGCTTTTGAATTGCCAAAAAGCTTTTATCACTTATACCATGCTCAATTTTACAGGCGTCATTTACAGCTGTTTCCCTATCCACGCCCAAATAAACCAACCAGTCGGAAAACAGCATGTGGCGGTCATATGTCTTTTGTGCTATCTCATGCCCGCTGTCAGTTAGCGTTATATAACCACTCGCGTTAACCTCAATATGCCCGCTCATTCGCAGTTTTTTCATGGCAATACTGACACTTGGCTTGGAATAAACCATCTCATTTACAATATCGATAGAACGTATCGGTGTGCCGTCATGACCTAGCATCAGGATGGTTTCTAAATAATCTTCCATCGATTCAGGTGTTTTCAAAACTATCTGCACCTCCAATACGATTATTGATGCCAAGTCATAATAACACAACCACACCTAAAATCCAATCTATCAAACCGAACTTTTATCTTGCCATGCGCCATAGTCAATGTCGGCGCATGGCAAGGTTAGTTTTTGCTAACACCAGTTCAAACGAGCTGCAAAATACCAAAGTAAAGTATTGAACACATACAAAGAGTAGACAAACGAATGCATGTACGGCTATAATCGAGTCAAGTGATACTGCGTTCATAGGCGCAGGCATCCGCCATGATGCAGAAAGGAGGATACATATGTCCATTCTGGAGTGCAGGGGTCTTACAAAAAATTATGGGCAACGGCGCGCACTAAACGGGGTTGATATTACCGTTGAGCCGGGGCGTATCGTTGGATTGCTTGGTCCAAACGGAAGCGGCAAATCAACTCTAATCAAATTGTGCAACAGTCTTCTGACGCCAACAGCAGGCACAATCCGCATTAACGGCTTGGCTCCATGCATTGAGACAAAAAGCATTGTTTCGTATCTACCGGATGTCACATATTTGAACAACTGGATGCGCGTGCGTGACCTATTGGACTTCTTTGCCGATTTTTACACGGATTTTGACCGCAACAAAGCGCTGGATATGCTCAAGAGACTGAGAATTGAGCCGCATAATACACTGAAATCCCTTTCAAAAGGCAATAAGGAAAAGGTGCAGCTAATACTTGTTATGGC
>WQXK01000013.1 GCA_009784845.1 Dehalococcoidia bacterium
AAATACCTATCTGCAAAATCCGGAAATATATCGGGGTGAAGCATTGCCGAGACCCACTCAAGCGCATCAACAAAACGCGGCCCCGGTCTGTTGGTAAGATCCGCATCAATGCCATATACACAACCCGAAAGCCGAGCCTCAATATCCTTAAAGCGCTCGTCAGACTGCATAAGTATCAGGGTATAGTCGCCACCGGGATATGAACTATCCACGTCACAAATGACAACCCTGGGGTTTGCCGCAATTACGTACTCAAGCGAGAGAGTCGGGAAGCCATTGCCTGATTGCACCAGACTCACGCCGCCGGCTTTGGTAATCACATCATATATTGGAGTATTGACGCCGTAGGACATAATGCCGGCATCAGCCCACAGTACATGCAGGACATTTGGCTTCTGGGCGTCTTCAAGACCTGATACTTTATCGGTAACATTTTCTATGCGATTTTTCATATCAGCGACAATTGTTTTCGCCTCATCTACTGTACCGGTCAAACGCCCGATGGTAATGACAGAGTCCATTATTTCATCCAAATTATGCGGCACTAAGGCAAATACCGTAAAACCCAAGCCCTCCAACGCCGGAATCGCATTGGTTTTATGTATATCCTCTGCCAGTATAAGGTCCGGCTCAAGAGTAACAACCAGTTCTATGTCTATTTCACTAAATCCTCCGACTTTTGTGACATCTTGTGCTGCAACGGGATAGTCACAGTAAAAAGTATTGCCCACGACTTTATCTCCAAGTCCAAGAGCAAAGAGAATTTCTGTGTTGCTGGGTGCAAGAGATACAATGCGCTGGGGCACCTTATCCAACGTAACTGTACGTCCCAAATCATCGACAAGTGTCAATGGACCATTTCCGGAGCACGAAGCACCAAGAATGGTTGCCGCAACAAAAGAAACCAAGAAAAGCTGGCTTATTGCTGCATTTAAAGGCTTAAAGCGCCACTGTTGTTTTAGCTTAGAAAATATATGCATGCGTAGTTCTCCTAAATAAAACTTTTTGAAAGTCCCCAATAAAGAAAAAACCTGCCTCGTGGGCAGGGGGTTATATTTTGTTATGTTGTCATTACGCACCTCCTGAGCCCCGCGGAGAAAGCCCTCAGGCATATGGCGTTCTGACTACCCTTACGGGATTACAGCAGGCGGTACTGTGCCGGAATCCAACCGGCTTGCTTTCCATATATCCCCGGATATATCCGGGACCAAGGGCACCTATTAAATTTTGAGTTAGACTACCATTTTGATAATCGCCATGTCAATTTTACGATTGGTCGCAACGCAAAGAAAAATGCCCAAGGACATTTGAATAAAGCTTGCCAAAATCGATACAAAGGTGTAGAGTATCAGCCTGAAACTTGTTCAGTGGCATTTTAAGACAGATGACCTGTCAGAAAGTATGCCTGTGTCCCGTATATTCCCGCGTTTGCACAGCAAAGTCCATAACACGCTACGCATTGTCCATTATACATGTACAATCCAATACTCTAGGCATAAATGGAGGATTTCAAGCGCTCCGAAAGGCCTGAGCGCTCCGCTCGTTTCATGCCTAACACGTTCCTAGCGCTACGTATTATTGATGCATTTTTTCGGAGCGTTTATGTCTACTTCATTTCTAGCGCTACATAACTTTTCCGTTTCAAATAGGCATAAATAACTAGTGCTGCGCTATATTGGAGCGTTTTGGCTTAGTTTTTGTGCCTAAAGTTTCACATTTGTTTGTTTCGCCGAAAAAACTTTCTCATTTTTCTTATGATTTCGGGGTGCAATTGTAACGTTATATATATCTCGCGTGTTTTGTTAAGGTAAATTGTATCAGTGGTAGATAGAAAAGCCCTGTTAGATTTTGTTGTTTGGGCATATAATGTGCTGTAAAGCATGGTTTCTGCCCGCAACGAATATAGGAGGAATTGCACATGGTAGAAATGAGATATTACACCAAAGCCGAGGCTGCCGAGTTGCTCGGCGTTTGCACCAAGACCATCGGGCGATATCTTTTATCAGGAAAACTAAGGGGTGCTCACTTCGGCAAGGAGTGGAAAATCAGTGCCGGGGACATACATAACTTTTATGAAGACGGCAAGGCAGAAACGGCACTGCGTCTAAAATTGCAAGGGACAACAAAGCCCCTATCTGGCAATGCCGCCACAGAAACACCCATACTTGATGAGTTGCGCAAGCATAGCGCTAATACATCCAAGAAGAAGAAATCCCTCGATGACTCACTCAAAGATTTGTACGCCAGAATCATACAGGGAATTAACCTGCTTGCTAATGACATATACGTCAATCGCAAAGAGTACGGGAAGGCATAGATTTCCAGACCGCTTTTTGATCACGTTGTTAAAGAGTTGGGCGAGCTTGAATGGCACGTAGTCACGACTTATATGGCGGCAAAAGGTGACGTTGAAAAGATTAAAATCAGAAGCCACTGCCCGACTGTTGTGACAAAAGCATTCGTAAAAAGATTTGATGACGTGTACAAAAAAGTAACCACACCCGAAAGCGTTTTAACATATCGGAAAGAGATGTACCGATAGCACTTTCATAATAAAACTCAAGATGCCGTTCTCGAATTTTATTGGGTTTGTCATCTTCCTTGAGGCTGCTGTCGGGATCGCCTCAAGACACAAGATTAGCTTCGCTAAAGCTGCTTGAGCATATATCCTGACTGGAGTACATATCCCTGCTCGGCATAATACTGCCTTGCGCCAACGCCGCTTAGCACGGCTATGGTTGATGCCCCAGCCTCAGCTGATGCTAAACGCTCGGCCTCAGCCAGCAGTGCTTTCCCCAGCCCCTGATGCTGTGCCGCCAGTTTTTCGCGCTGACCCAGAGCCAATTCACTACCGAACACATGCAACTCGCGCACTAAAGCCAGCGGCCTTGTTGCAGTAATATATTCCGGCGGCTCGTTTTCAATTCTCAAGCGCAGCAGCCCAAACAGCGTTTCCTGCTCGTCCTCAAATGACAGCGTTATCTCGCGTCCGTTTGATGCCTGATATTCGCGTGCCACCAAATGCGGAGTGCCAACTTTCCAGCCGTTCTTGATACGATGCCCATGCTCGCGGCAGCGTATGCAGCGACAGTTATCACCGCGGGATGCCATCAGTTGGCGCACCGAGTCGCGCACCGAGTCGCGCAGTCCGCCAACAATATAATTCGCCGGTATATCGCGCAGCACACGCGAAATACGCACATATGGAGGTACGCCAGATTTTATGTCAGCCATCAACTTGATCATGAGCTCATTTGAGTAAGGAGCATAAAGCCCTTCCTTATACCACTGCTCCAGTATGGTGCCCTCAACCACCATGGTGGGATAAAGCTTCAGACCATCGGGACAATATGCCGGGTTATGAAACAATTCACGCGACATTTCAAGGTCTCGCGCCGGCGTCGAGCCCGGCAGCCCGGGCATCCAGTGGTAGTACACCTTAAAGCCGTATCTCTTAAGAATAGCTGTGGCACGCTCTACGTCAGCTACTGAGTGTCCCCGGCGTACTTTTTCATATATGGCATCATCCAATACCTGTACGCCCAATTCAACCCGTGTGGCGCCAAAGTCCAGCATGCGACGGATTTCGTCTTCCCCGCAAACGTCCGGTCGTGTTTCCACACATAATCCAACACACCTGCATGCCGCCGTTTCGTTGCGTCTTTGTGTCTCAGACAAAGTGTCAGATACCTCGCCGTTCATGGCATCGTAGCATGCCTTAACAAACTGGTACTGATACTCCACTGGTGTTGCCAAGAAAGTGCCCCCCATGACGATAAGTTCGATTTTATCCGTGGGGTGCCCCATATCAGTTAGCATAGCGGTGCGCCGCTGCACCTGTCGGTAAGGGTCGTAGTCGCATCCGCGCGCACGAATCACCGCAGGCGACAGCGGGGTATAACTCTGCGGGGTTGCACCATACGTGGGGCAGTAAACGCAGTGCCCCGGGCATCCTGACGGCTTCGTCATGACCGCAACCGGCGTGACACCGGATATTGTGCGTGAGAGTTTCTTCATGCGATAATGTACCTTGGTATAAGTCTATCAGTTATGCCTTGTGCAGACAAAGTTTTGTCTTGTCCTGCGCATCGGGGGTCAAAAAGAGTAACCCTATGAGTTTTGCCATACGTCCCATACGACCGGAAGAGCATTGCCTTCTTGATGAGTTTCTTTGCAATGCCATCTTTTTGCCGCCCGGCGTGTCCCCTCCCTCACGGGATATTATTTCCAAGCCTGAAATATCCGCTTATATCAAAGACTTCGGAGGCGCGCATGACCGCGGCATCGGAACACTTATGATGCTCTATCTGTTTGAGTTGCTAAGCCGGCATGACTATTCCAAAACGTCTCTACGGTGCAAAAAGCAAGCCCTGCAGTGCGCTTTTATGAGCGGCTGGGATATGAGGTTTTGCGCGAGAATGCTGAGGATTTCATCATGGTGAAAGAACTGGGAGTGCACCCGCGGGAATGGAAAAATGAGGACGCATCTGACCTGGCACTTACGCTCAACAACAAAAAGGTTCAGGACAATTTACGCGACGGCATCCCGTTTCCCTACACAGAAAAAGACGCACGTGAGTTCATTCATAAAACGCTTAGCGCCGAAAAAGATACTACGTTTGCTTTTGCCGTTACATATAACGGCAAAATGATCGGGAGCATCGGTGTGTTCCGCAAAGACAATGTGCACCATCTCACTGCAGAGTTGGGATACTATATTGCCGAGGCATATTGGGGCAAGGGAATTATGACAAAAGCCGTCAAGCAAATATGCGCCTTTGTGTTTGAGCATACGGATATAGTGCGCATTTTTGCGACACCTTTTGCGACGAACCACGCATCTTGCAGGGTACTGGAAAAGGCAGGGTTTACGTTTGAGGGATGTCTGCGTCAAAATTGCGTTAAAAATGGTAAGGTGCTGGATAACGCCATGTACGCACTGCTCAAAACCTAAGTCGCCGTTAGACTACGTTGCAGTTCGCTTGCATTTTGGGCATACTTTATACATCATTCCAATAGATAGGTCTGGTTTGCATGATTACAACGGTTGTTAAATTGGGCAATTCAAGGGGCATAAGATTGCCAGAATCATTTCTTGAAAACCTAAACATAAAGGAAAATGACTCCGTTGATGTTATTACAGAAAACAATGCTATCATTATAAAGAAATCCGACCTTTCCACGCACAAAACATTGAAGCAAAGGGTTGAAGAGTTCTATGGGAAAGACTTTGAAACAGTCTTAAAAGAAAACCCTTATATGTTTGAAGAATTTGATTGGGGCCAACCTGTGGGTGAAGAAAAATAGTAAAGAAAGGGATATTGTAGGGACTCATCATGAAAGCTATTTCAGATCTCACCAAAATACCCGGCATCGGGAAAAACATGGCGCAACACATAATTAACGCCGGATACCCCGATATCGACTCGCTTAGAGGTCAGGACCCTCGGGGAATCTATCGCAAGGACTGCTTATTTCAAGGATGCCACGTAGACCGATGCGCTCTTTACGCTTATCGTCTTGCTGTGGCATATGCCAATGGGGAAATTACCGATTCCGAAAAACTGAAGTGGTGGAATTGGAAAGACTAAATAGCGCTATCAATGCATAAAAGGCTGTGAACAAAATCATCCAAGGCATAATGATGCTGCTGACCACATCTTCACTAATAAACTACGGCAACGACAGTACAAACCCTTATCGTTGCTATGCTTGACCGCCCTCATTTTCTATGTTATTTTAATATTGCATATTAAAATAACATAGAAAATGAGGATATCACCATGTATACCAAGCGCCATATTGAAGAAGCTGTTTTAGGCCGCGCTAAGATGAAGGGCGCTGTTGTTATTACAGGCGCAAGGCAGGTAGGCAAAACCACTTTGATTGAAAACCTAATGCCTGAAATTCCCAAAATTACTCTGGACGACTTGCCAACCAGACACCGTGCAATCAATTCCCCATCAACATTTTTCAATATGACCTCTCTACCCGTTTTTGTTGATGAGGTGCAATATGCTCCCGAGATTTTTCACTATATTAAAATTTTGTTGGATAACAGCCACAATAAAGGTGATTTTTTTCTCACGGGCTCACAAAGTTTTGAACTGATGAAAAATGTTACTGAAAGCCTAGCCGGGCGGGCCGGAATTCTGGAACTGCTAGGGTTATCGTTAAGAGAAATACGTAATGATGTTTGGAATAAACCTTTTATGCCAACATTTGATTACTTAAATAAACGTCTTGCAACCAAAACAGTTTCACACATACCTGATATTTGGAGCATTATTCATCGTGGTTGTCTCCCGGAAATCACTTTGAACGCTGATTATGACTGGGCAGATTTTTACGCCGACTATATTAAAACCTACATTGAACGCGACGTGCGCAGACTCACACAAGTTGCAGACGAAGACAGTTTCTATAAGTTTATGACAGTCAGCGCAGCAATGTCAGGCCAACTATTAAACTTAGCTTCACTGGCAAATGATGTTGGAATCAGCGTGCCAACTGCAAAAAGATGGCTCTCCATATTGAAAACAAGCGGGATAGTATACCTGCTAAAGCCTTATAGTAACAACGCTATTCAAAGAGCAGTAAAAACCCCAAAATTGCACTTTTTAGATATAGGACTTGCCTCTTACCTAACTCGTTGGATGACAGCTGAGAACTTATCAATTGGGGCAAATAGTGGAAGCTTTTTTGAAAGTTTTGTTGTTTCAGAAATACTTAAAAGCTACACAAACGCCGGAAAAGAAGCAGATTTATACTTCTTTCGCGATGGTAACAAAAAAGAGATTGACTTGTTAATCCATGAAAACAATACTTTATATCCCATAGAAATTAAAACCAAAGCTGAGCCTAGCGAGAATGATATCCGTGGGTTCAGCATGCTTAATAAGTTCAATGGAATCAATGTCGGCGAGGGTGGAGTGATATGCATGGCCAATAATTTATTGCAATTGGATGAAAAGAACTATATTATCCCCATCTCAATGGTATAACATGCCTTTCTGTATCCCATTTTTGCGAAAAAGTTCTTTCAGCGACAAACAAGTATGTATAAACCAGAATCGACTCCACAGGATTTTGATGCCATAGCCCCAGCTTGGTACAACTTTCGGCATTACACTATTTTTAAATCAGAGTTGGACGCACTGGCGCAACGTTGGAAAACCGGGAAAATGCTCAACCTTGGTTGCGGGCACGGCGCCGACTTTCTGCCTTTCAAAAACGCTTTTGAGCTTTACGGGATGGATTATTCCGAAGGCATGCTGGAACAGGCCAAACGCTTTGCGCAAAAGCATGCTTTCAGTGTCAGCACCACACAGGCAGATCTGAGGGCACTACCATACGCAAACGATAGCTTTGAGCAGGCTATTGCCGTGGCCACCTACCATCACATCAAAGGTCATGCTGAGCAACTAAAAGCACTCGCGGAGTTGCACCGCGTACTAAAGCCCGGCGGGGAGGCTTTTATAACTGCTTGGAACCGCCTTCAGCCACGGTTCTGGTTCAAAGGCAAAGAAATATTGTTGCCATTCAAGGTAGGGTCCCAAACCATTGAGCGTTATTACTATCTGTTCACATTCGGCGAACTGGAAAAACTGGCGCGTAAATCAGGGTTTGATATTCTGCGCTCAGCACCAGAGAGCCGCTACCATTTCCCTGTGAAAACGTTCTCGCGCAATATCTGCCTCTTGCTAAAAAAAAAGAACTAGAGTAGTCTATTAAAAACTTCTGTTATTCCACAGCCAAATTCGGTTATACTGTGGAATAAATTAAGACTTTGGAGGCACCCGAATGAGCATGGTCACTATTCCTTGTCCGAACTGCAACGTTGACGGTATGATGTCGCTGCTGGACATGCGCTACGAAGGGCCTTATCGCTGCTGGAAGTGTCATGAGAACTTTTTGCTGATAATGGAAGATAACGAGGTCAAAAGCTGCACCCCTATGACGCAGGAAGAGTTTGACCACCAGCGCGAACTAAAAAAACAGCGCGACCGCATGAAAGACAACGAGGGCTAAACAAGCCTAGGCCCAAGTAGATCATTGTTAGTATATGGCAAACATGCAGCGTTATTAGTTAATTTGCTGGATGGTTGTGTTGTGCTTTTGTTTGCATAGATGCTTGTGATTTCATGTAATGCACCCCACTTAGCAAGAAACTATATCCGCTCCAACAATGCTAATCTTGCCGTCAATATGAAGGGTGATTCGATAGGTTTCATAATATGGGTCAGGTGTCACATTTGGTTCTTTTGAAAAATATAGGCCATCATATGCCAATATTTTGTAACGTTTGACAAGCTCATATTTGCGTTGCAAGTCTTCGTTAGAGATAATTATTGTCATAGAAACGTATTCACTGTAAGCCCCAGTGAAATGATTACCGAGCAAATACCCAATGGTATCGTTCTGCGTGTCAAGCAATGTCAAAAAATTATTCCCGTCCGTTGCCACTTCATAAGTAATATAAAAATCCTCAGGCATTTCTTCCGGAATATCCATGGTATCAGGTGCATGGCATCCAAACATGAGAATTGGCAACAATAGAACTACCATTGCCAATAGTCCTCAAGGTCGCATGACAATACTTTTTAGGGCAGTCAGTTTATGTTCACGTTTCATGAAATGTTATCGCTACGAAAAATAGTTGCATTATGTTTTTTCAACTGACCATTTGATCAGTTTGTTCAGTATCGCACTTAACGGTAACAATGTCAATGAGCGTGATGCGCATGTTTCCAGCCTGAATAGAAGCATTGGTTGCCTTGCAGATGCGCGAATGCTTGTATTAAATCTCAGGAACCCGTTTTTAGTGGTCAATATAAGTGTCTGTTGCTATAATAAGCACAAGGAGACGGATATAGCACGCATTATTTCTGGTAAGCCACTGGCTGAGGATGTTTCGCTGGACTCAAACTTGCGCCCTAAGAGTTTGGCGGAGTTCATCGGACAGACGAAGATTAAGGACAATCTAAGTATTGCCATTACGGCTGCCCGGGCACGCGGTGAATCGTTGGATCACGTTTTGCTTTATGGGCCTCCCGGACTTGGCAAAACAACGCTTTCCAATATCATTGCAGCGGAAATGGGCGTCAGTATTCGTATTACATCCGGACCTGCCATTGAGCGCAGCGGAGATTTGGCGGCTATCTTAACCAGTTTGCGCGCGCATGACATCCTGTTTATTGATGAAATTCATCGTTTGGGGCGGCAGGTGGAAGAGGTGCTTTATCCGGCTATGGAAGAACGTGCCTTGGATATCGTCATCGGCAAAGGTCCGACGGCTAAAAGTCTGCGCTTGAAACTGCCGGCATTTACCCTAATTGGTGCAACCACACGTTTTGCTCAGCTTAGCGCACCATTGCGCGACCGCTTTGGCTCGGTGTTTCGCATGGATTACTACGACGTGCCGGCTATGGAGGCTATTGTCAAGCGTTCAGCCCAACTGTTGGGGGTGCAAGCGGATGATAGCGGGCTGCGTGAGATAGCATGCCGCACGCGCGGCACGCCGCGTGTCGCCAACCGCTTGCTGAAGCGGGTGCGCGATTATGCGCAGGTGAAGGCAGATAGTGTCATCACGCGCGACGTAGCTTTGGTGGCATTGGGGCGGCTGGAGGTGGATGACGTAGGGCTGGATGAGATAGACCATCGTTTGTTGCGCAGTATTATTGATAAATTTGGCGGCGGCCCTGTAGGGCTGGAGACATTGGCGTCCTCAATTAGTGAAGAGCCGGATACAATCATGAACGTATATGAGCCGTATCTTTTACAACTCGGCTTTTTGGAGCGCACGCCGCGCGGGCGCGTTGTAACACCCGGGGCTTACCGGCATTTGGGAGTGCCGTATAACAAGGACAAGAGCAATCAGCCCGGGTTGTTTTAGTTTGCCATGACTGCCGCAGGAAAACTGCTAATCCACACGTGTTGTGCCCATTGTACGGCTTATACCGTTGAGCACTGGCGCAGCTTGGGCTATGACGTGACAGGTCTATGGTTTAATCCGAACATCCATCCTTTTACCGAGCATAATCTGCGTTTGGAGGCTATGCAGCAGTTTTCGCATGTTATGGATTTTCAGCTTGTGGTGCTTGAAGGATACGAGTTTTGGGAGTATTTTCGTCGCGTGGCAGGGCATGAAACCGAGCGTTGCGGCATTTGTTTTGATTTGCGCTTGGATCGCGTGGCGCGCAAGGCAGCTGAAATGGGAATAGGTGCTTTTACATCCAGCCTGCTCATCAGCCCTCACCAGCAGCATGAAGTTGCCAAAACTGCAGGGGAGCGAGTCGCTGCGCAGAATGGCGTGCAGTTTCTATATGCAGATTTGCGCAAGCGCTACTCCGATAGCCGTCGCATAACCAAACCTATTGAACTTTACCGCCAGCAGTATTGCGGCTGCGTTTATTCAGAGTACGAACGATATCACCAGCATGAGAGCGAGGCTGAGGGCAAATTATGAGCACACATGTACGCCGCATGCGGTGGGAGGATATCCCGCAGGTGCGCGGTATTGACCTTGCCTGTTTTCCGACAATGATGCCGCCGACAAACTACGAAATGGAATATATCAATCCGATGGCGCACTATTTAGTGGCATATGACGAGGCTGTGGTTCCGCTTGAAAATGCATCTGGTGAGCGGCTTCAAACTATACTTGGCTTTATTGGGTTGTGGCTTATGGCAGGCGAGATCCACATAATAAACCTGGCGGTAACCCCGCATACCCGCCGTCAAGGCGTGGGGGAGCTGTTACTAATACACGGCATTGAGTTGTCAATGGAACTTAAGGCTATTCTAATGACGCTTGAGGTGCGTCCCTCAAATTTGTCGGCACAGGCACTTTATGGGAAATATGGTTTTTCGGAAAGAGGTGTGCGGCGTGCTTACTACTTAGATAATGGCGAGGACGCAAGCATTATGACTTTGGATAACATGGATACTCTGGAATATAATGCGGCATTGTGCTCTTTGAAAACCAGTTATTTGCAGACGTGGGAAGTGCCTGTTGGAGGGACTGTATTCGTGCTTACTTAATGGGTTCAGCTAAGAGATGGTGTCTGCGATGCCTAAATATGCCTTAACCTTTTGAGAATGATTTCGTCATGCTCTTTCATAAATTACTACTCCTGTTTTTGCGATTTCGCGTTGAGCTTGACCTCCATCCACTACCTGAGATGCTTCTATCAAATCTACTGGAATGTGCAGAGTTTCAGTGATGTCTTCCCAAATGCCGAAAAAATCAATCCCTTTGATATTGCCTTTGCTGTCAATTAGGATATCGACGTCACTTGTCGGTTGGGGATTTCCTTTCGCATAAGAACCGAATAGAACAGCTTTTTCAATTGGAATGGAACTGAAAATTGGAAACAGTTTTTCTTTCAGTTCATTTTTTGTATAAGACTGTTTCATCAGTTTGGCACTCTTTGAGATGTTACAATGGTCTTAGTGAGTCAACCGCTTTGCCATCCAGCGCAAAGTGAATTCGATTTGATTTCCCTTTAATTTTTGTAAAGTACTTTACGTTGCGTGGAATACGCAATATAGACGTGGCATTGATTTGGTTTATCTCAATTGCCTGAGGCAACTCATCCGCGCATATCTCCATATCCGTATTGCTGTTTAATGAAACCCTGCCTTTCACGCCGTCCAAGCACACACTTTTGGCTTTTCCATCCAACTCAAATGGACAATTTGTTCCATTTATCCGCAAAGCATCGGCAATAGCGGATAGTTCAATGTCATCACAATACTTAGATGGCAGAGAAATAAAGATGACCAACGCCGCTTTGCCTTCGGCTTCACTGTTTTTCCCAACGCGGCGGATGTTCACATCAAAACGACTTTGATGCTCGTCAAGTTGCACCTTATAGTCCTGCGCCAGTGTTTGCAGTACATTGGATGCAAGACGCACGCGTATTTTTTCATTGTCCGCCAGGCTTAAATTGACCGCCAGTGCACATGGTGCGTGTATATCAAAATGGGTTGGACGGCTTATGTCATATTCCATCACGCTTTCGTAAGCATAATCCGCAACAACACGGCTCAGCTTTTCCTCTGAAAGCAGGTCATCTATGGAAACAGAGAACAATGCCGCGATCGCCATCAGATTTTCTATATCGGGCAGACCTCCTTCCGTTTCCCACTTGGTTATTGCCTGGCGTGATACGCATATTTTTTCGGCAAGCTGCTCCTGTGACAAGTTGCATTGTTTGCGCAGGGTTTTGAGTTTTTCAGAAAAGTTCATTTTTGCGGGCTCCTTTATTTATTTGATGCCACAAGTATATGTCCGCTCTATATTACCAACCAGCAACTTTAGTTAACAATTACGTTTTATTGTGCTACTTTTTGTAGCATTGGGGGATTTCCTGACAAAAGAAGAGGGCGCTCAAATCGAACGCCCTCTATAGTTTTACGCAGTTAAGAACTACAACTCGTCTGCCGTAACAGGCTCACCCAGTTCATCATTCCCGTCACCTGAAAGTTCAGAGGCAAAGAAAGGCAGTGTTTTCTCTCTTTTGGTCTGCTCTTTTTGCGCTGCAAGGGCACGCGCTTCCTTCTCAGCTTCCAAGCAAGCATTGCAACGCGCCGGTATCAGCTTACCGATAATCACATTTTCTTTAAGCCCAACTAGGCGATCCACCTTGCCATAGATGGCAGCCTCTGTAAGTACGCGGGTAGTTTCCTGGAACGATGCCGCCGCCAGCCAACTTTCCGTTGATAGGGATGCGCGCGTAATACCCATCAGCACCGTTTGTGCTGTGGCAGGCTCGCCGCCCTCAGCCAAAACCTTGGCGTTATTCTCCTCAAAGCGATAGCGCTCAATCAGCTCGCGCGGAATGAAGTCTGTGTCGCCAGCCGATTCAATGCGCACTTTTGAAAGCATCTGGCGTACAATCACCTCAATGTGCTTGTCGTTAATATGCACGCCTTGTGAGCAATACACTTTTTGCACTTCGTCTACAAGGTAGCGCTGCACAGCATCTTTACCAAGCACAGACAAAACATCCTGCGGATTAATCGAGCCGTCGGTTAGCTGCTGTCCCGTTTTCACCAAATCACCGGTCACAACACGAATATGCGTAGCCGCAGGAACAACATACTTGCGCTCATCCGATTCCTCATAACGAATAACCAGCTTATCATCTTCAACCTGAACCTCGCCGGACATGCGGGCTACCAAAGATTCGGTCGTGATATCGGCTGAGCCCTTCTTGCCAGCCTTGGGGGAGGCAAGCAATGCACCAGCCTCCACTTTAGCACCGTCCTTTACCTGAACGTGCCAACCTTTAGGAAGGGGATTCTCATCGCGGAACATCTCAGAACTTGAGACATTAATCCAGCGCCCGTCCTCAGTCTCGATTACGTCAGCCACGCCATCAATCTCGGATATAATGGCCTGCGCTTTTGGCGTGCGGGCTTCAAACAATTCCTCAACACGAGGCAGACCGGACGTGATATCCAAGCCTACCACACCACCCGTATGGAAGGTGCGCAGTGTAAGCTGCGTACCGGGCTCGCCGATACTCTGCGCCGCCACAATACCAACGGCGGTATACATATCAATAGTGCGTCTGCGCGACAAATCGCGCCCGTAGCATTTCTGGCATACACCCTGCCGTGATTGGCACGACATAGGTGAGCGCACATGCGCCCTCTTTACACCGGCTGCCGTAATCTCAGCCGCTTTTATTTCATCAATTTCCTCATCGCGATCAACAATTACCTCGCCGGTACCCGGGTTGGCAATCGGACTGGCAGCCAAACGACCAATAATACGATCGCTGAATGAAGGCAACATGCCCTTTTCCGTTGGCTCATCAATCCAAATACCTATGGTATCGCCGCAATCCTCTTCGCGCACTATGACGTCTTGGGTGACATCCACCAGACGGCGTGTCAGGTAACCCGAACCTGACGTACGCAGAGCGGTATCAGCCAAACCCTTGCGGGCACCGTGCGTAGAAATGAAGTATTCCAGCGTGGACAAACCCTCGCGCAGGGATGACTTAATGGGAAAGTCGATAATTTTACCGGATGGGTTGGTCATCAGACCGCGCATACCGGCCATCTGGGTAATCTGTGAAATATTACCCTTGGCACCAGATGTGGCCATCATATGGACCGAACCGCGGCGGTTCATGGACGAACTAATTGACTGCTTGATGCGGTCTGTTGTCTGCATCCACACATCAACTATTCCCTTATAGCGCTCATCATCCGTAATCAGCCCGTCTGAGTACTGGCTATCAAGCAGTTTGGACTGCTCGTCAGCTTTCTCCAACAGTTTAGTCTTATCTCCGGGCACTTCCACGTCGCTCATGGAGATACTAATGCCGGACCACATGGCATACTTAAAGCCGACACCCTTGAGCCCATCCAGCATCTCCGCCATAGCCTCATCGGAGGCAAGCAGCTTATAGCTGCGGGAAATTATATCCTTTAGGGCTCCCTTGTCGATGTTTTTGTTTATAAAGCCCAGTTCCTTAGGCAGAATATCGTTGAAAATGATGCGCCCGACAGTCGTGCGTATACGCTCGCCTGTTGCGTCGCGTACATTTATCTCGGCGCATAAGTCCACCTCGCCTATTTCGCAGGCAAGCTTAGCTTCCTCAAAACTGCCGAAATTCATATTCTCGCCTTTGCTGCCCTGGCGGATATTAGTCAGGTAATAGCAGCCAAACACCATATCCAGAGTAGGTGCCACAACTGGATCCCCGCAGGAAGGCAAAAGCATATTGCGAATTGATAGCATCATCTCACGTGCTTCTCTAATGGATGCCTTCGACAGCGGCACATGTACAGCCATTTGATCGCCGTCGAAGTCGGCGTTAAACGCCGTACACACCAAAGGATGAATCTGAATTGCAGAGCCGTCAATTAGCACCGGCTCAAAGGCCTGAATTGAAAGGCGATGCAGTGTAGGAGCGCGGTTTAACATCACAGGACGCTCCTTGACTACCTCCTCCAGCACGTCATAGACCTCCGGCTTTGCCCGTTCCACCAATCTGCGGGCGCTTTTAATATTGGATGCCAGTCCGTCCACCACCAAGCGGTGCATAACGAACGGCTTGAAAAGCTCCAGCGCCATACGACGCGGCAGACCGCACTGATACAACTTAAGCGACGGACCAACCACAATCACCGAACGACCGGAGTAGTCCACGCGTTTACCCAGCAGATTCTGGCGGAAACGACCCTGTTTACCGCGCAGCATATCGGAAAGGGATTTTGCCTTGTGGTCACCGGAAACAGATACCGCACGACCTCGGCGGGCATTGTCAATCAGCGAATCTACCGCCTCCTGCAACATGCGTTTCTCGTTGCGCACAATGATTTCCGGCGCACCGATTTCTATCAGGTGACGCAGGCGGTTATTGCGGTTAATAACGCGGCGGTAAAGATCATTCAAATCGGACGTGGCAAAGCGACCGCCATCAAGCTGCACCATAGGACGCAGGTCCGGCGGCAATACAGGAAGAATGGTAAGTACCATCCAAGCCGGTTTGTTGGATGAACGGCGGAAAGCCTCCACCAACTGCAGCTGCTTGGCAGCCTTGCGGCGGCGCTGCCCAGAGGATGAATGCGTTTCCTGAATCAGCTGGCTGCGAAGGCCATCCAAATCAATGGTCGAGAGCAGCTTGAGGATCGCCTCAGCGCCCATGCCGGCCTCAAATATCTGACTATAATTTGTTCTAATCTCATGATGTTGATTTTCGGTGAGCAGTGAGCCGCGGCGCAAGTCCTTGAGCAACTCAATTTTAGACGGCAATTCGTCCTCTAAGCGAGCACGTTCCGTATCAAAAGCACGCCTTAGCTGATTGATCTCTTCAACAGTTGCCTGTTCTTTTTCCAGTTGCGCCACTTTGTCTTCTATTTTGCTTTTTCGCTGCTCGACCTCATCGTTGAACTGCTCTTCTATCTGCTTAATTGCCTCGGCACGAGCCTCTTCGTTAACTGAAATAACAATATAGTGTGAGAAGTAAATCACACGCTCAAGAGAGCGCGAAGACAGATCAAGCAACAACCCCACCCTGCTTGGTATGCCGCGGGCAAACCAAATATGACTTACAGGACAGGCAAGTTCAATATGACCTATACGTTCACGGCGCACCTTGGCACGGGCAATTTCCACGCCGCATTTGTCGCAGATAATGCCCTTAAAGCGCACTCTCTTATATTTGCCGCAGGCACACTCAAAGTCTTTGATAGGACCAAAAATGCGCTCACAGAACAACCCGTCGCGCTCAGGCTTAAGTGTGCGATAATTTATGGTTTCCGGTTTGGTAACCTCGCCGTAGGACCAGCTTAAAATCTGCTCCGGCGAAGCCAGGGAAACACGTACTGCATCAAAATCATTAACTTCCAGCATTCTCTTCTTCTCCATCGCGTTCTTCTGCCTCTGCATCTACCATCAGAGAAAGAGCGCTATCTAAAACAGGTAATTCTTTTTCGCTGCCACCATCGTCATGCACCTTGATGGCGGAAGCATTTTTTTCCTCTTCATTCAAAACTTCCACCGACAGACCAAGGCCCTGCAACTCCTTCACCAGCACCTTGAAAGACTCCGGGACACCGGGCGGCAGAACATCCTCGCCCTTAACAATGGCCTCATAAGTCTTGGAACGACCGGTGACATCATCGGATTTGGTGGTGAGCATTTCCTGCAGGTTATGGGCTGCCCCATAGGCCTCAAGTGACCACACTTCCATTTCACCGAAACGCTGACCGCCAAACTGCGCCTTACCTCCAAGCGGTTGCTGCGAAATGAGTGAGTACGGACCGGTTGCGCGGGCATGCACTTTATCCTCAACAAGATGAATCAGCTTCAGCATATAGATGTTACCCACTGTCACCGGTTGGTCAAAATACTCGCCGGTGCGCCCGTCGCGCAACTGCGATTTGCCGCCTATTGGTGAAGGCAGATTATTGTCCTCACAAACCTGACGTACGTGCTTTTCCAGTTCCTTGGCATTCATTTTACCCGGGGCTATGCCGTTGGCATCAAGCCACAATCTAAAACAGATAATGCGTGCCTCACCACGATGTTTGCTGTCAAAAGCCTTCTCCGCGTCTTGTCCCTTGCTCTTAATCCAATCCTTGGTTTTCTCAAGATCAAAAGACGACGTGTGGTTGTCTGAGTCAAACACCACAGCCTGAGCCTGCTGTGCCATCCATAACCGTGCCAGTCCGTCTTCAATATCCACATCCAAAGCACCGTCAAAAACCGGCGTTACGGCCTTGAAGCCCAACCACTGACCTACCCAACCCAGATGAGTTTCCAAAATCTGACCCAGGTTCATACGGGAGGGCACGCCGATGGGATTAAGTACAATATCAACCGGGGTGCCGTCGGGCAGATAAGGCATATCCTCCACCGGGGCAACAATTGAGATAACACCTTTGTTGCCATGGCGGCCGGCAAGCTTATCGCCTGCGGAAATTTTGCGGCGCTGCGCTACCCACACCTGAACCCATTTGTTAACGCGTGCCGGCAAATCATTCCCCTCATCGCGGGAGAAAACACGCACGTTGATAACCTTGCCTGATTCGCCGTGCGGAACACGCAATGAGGTATCTTTAACCTCACGCGCCTTCTCACCGAAAATGGCACGCAGCAACTTTTCCTCAGCGGAAAGTTCTGTTTCACCCTTGGGGGTAATTTTACCCACCAGAATGTCGCCCGGTTCCACCTCGGCGCCAACACGGATAATTCCGTACTCATCCAACTCACGCAGGTTTTCTTCACTAACATTAGGGATGTCGCGGGTTATTTCTTCCGGTCCAAGTTTGGTATCACGTGCCTCAACCTCGTGTTTTGAAATATGAATTGAGGTGAATTTATCACGCTCAAGCAACCTGTCACTTACTATGATGGCGTCTTCATAGTTGTAGCCACCCCAACTCATGAAAGCAGCCACTACGTTCTGTCCCAATGCCAGTTCTCCGCGCTCTGTTGCCGAGCCGTCTGCTAAGACCTGCCCGACTGTAACTTTCTCGTTTGCACTCACAATAGGACGCTGATTAATACATGTGCCTTGATTTGTACGCACAAATTTCTTGAGAGGATAGATTTCCTCATGCCCGTCGGGCGCAGTGATGCAAATTTCCGTACTGGTAACCGAGGACACCACACCATCCGTCTTGCTGAACTGCACCTGACCGCTATAGCGTACTGCCTCGGCCTCCATACCTGTCGCCACCAATGGAGCTTCCGGCAGTACCAGCGGAACACCCTGGCGTTGCATGTTGGCACCCATAAGTGCACGATTGGCATCATCATGCTCAAGGAACGGGATAAGAGACGCCGCCACGCTGAAAATCTGCTTTGGCGAAACGTCCATGTACTCCACCTTTGACGGCGGAACAAAGAGGTATTGATCCGACAGGCGCGTCTCAATGCGGTCGTCCACAAACTCGCTTAATGCGTTGAGTTTGGAGTTAGCCTGGGCAATATTGTACTTGTCTTCCGTATCCGCCTGCATATACTCCACCTCAGAGGAAACGAACGGCAGAACCTTTACAACACGCGGCGCAAGCTTGGACAGCTTTATTAAGTCGTCTTTGGTGACAGCCACACCGGCCGGCAGCAATACCTTACCCTTGCT
>WQXK01000014.1 GCA_009784845.1 Dehalococcoidia bacterium
AAACGAGTAGGCATGGAGGTTTCCATTGCTGTCGGTGAGGTGGCCAAACTGGTTGATGTGGACGTCGTGGCGGTTTATCCCATCACGCCGCAGACACATGTTGTGGAGCATATTGCCGATCTGGTTGCTGACGGCGAGTTGGATGCAGAGTACATCCCCGTTGAAAGCGAGCATTCGGCCATGAGCGCCTGCTTCGGTTCTTCCGCAGCCGGTGCCCGCACATTTACAGCAACCGCCAGCCAGGGGCTTGAGCTCATGCAGGAGGCGCTTTATGTAGCATCCGGCATGAGGCTCCCAATAGTCATGGTTGTGGCCAACCGCGCCGTATCGGCCCCTCTTTCAATTTGGGGGGATCACTCGGATGTGATGACGGTGCGCGATACCGGCTGGATACAGATTTTCAATGAAAACGGGCAGGAGGTGGTTGATAATACCATCTGTGCTTTCCGCATTGCCGAAGACCACAATGTGTTGCTTCCGGTCATGGTGCATATGGACGGATTCAACTTATCCCACGTGATTGAGCCCATACTTCTGCCGGATGAGGCGCAGGTTAAGACTTTCCTGCCGCAGAATAACTATCCCTTACCATTGCATCCCTCCAAGCCGGTTGCCATGGGCGATTTTGCCCCTCCCTTTATCTTCACGGAAGCCCGCTGGGCGCATGAGGAAGCCCTGCGTGCCTCAAAGAAGGTTATTGTTGAGGTGTGGGATGCTTTCGCCAAGGAATTCGGCCGTCAGTACAAGCCCGTTGAGACATACCGCACCGAGGGTGCCAAGACACTTCTCTTCACCATGGGCTGCTTCTCGGAGACGGCTATGACATCCGTGGACAAGATGCGCGATGATGGTATGGAGGTGGGTTTGGTCAAGCTGCGCCTGTGGCGCCCGTTCCCCTTTGAGGAACTGCGCGAGGCAGTAAAGGGTGCCGACACGCTTATTATGCTTGATCGTTCCCTGTCCACCGGCGGACCAGGCGGACCGGTTTGTTCCGAGGTGCGTTCTGCGCTTTATAACCAGACCCCGCATCCTAAAGTGATCAGTTTTGTCGGTGGTTTGGGCGGACGCGACGTCACCATCAAGGATTTTGAAAATATCGTCAAGCGCGGTATGGAAATTGCCCAATCGGGCAGCGATAAGGAATTCGAGATATATGGGGTGAGGGAATAGCTTATGCAGAATTTAAGTGTTTTTGCTCCCAGATTACTTGAAAAAGCCGAGGCTTTTTCACCGGGGCATCGTGCCTGTATCGGTTGCGGTGAGGTGCTGGCTGTGCGCCTGGCGACCAAGGCGATGGGCAAGAATGTTGTCATCGTCAATGCCACCGGATGCATGGAAATCATTGCATCCCAGATACCCAACACGACCTGGAACGTTCCCTGGATACACACATTATTTGAGAACACCGCGGCTGTTGCCTCAGGCGTGGAGTCCGGTCTTAAAGTGCTTATGCGCAAGGGGCGCATACCGCAGGAGGAGATCAACGTTGCGGCCATCGGCGGCGATGGTGCTACGCTGGATATCGGTCTTCAGGCACTTTCTGGTGCCATGGAGCGTGGTCATAAGTTCCTCTACATCTGCTTTGACAATGAGGCCTATATGAACACAGGCGTACAGCGCTCGTCAGCTACTCCTTTCGGTGCTACAACCACCACATCCCCTGCCGGAAAAAAGAGTTTCGGGCAGTTCTCCTGGAAGAAGGATATGCCGGCTATTGCCGTGGCGCATAATATTCCTTATGTGGCCACTGCCTGCCCCAGCTATCCCTTTGATATGATGCAGAAAATCAAAAAAGCGCAGACTTTTGACGGGCCTTCCTACATTCAGGTATTTTCCGTCTGTCCTACCGGCTGGCGTACCGCCGGTGATATCAGCATCCGTCTGGGTCGTCTGGCGGTTGAGACGGGAGTTTTCCCGCTTTATGAGGTTGAGAACGGCAAGTACAAGATGAGTCTGGACTTTCCCAAACTCAAGCCACTCACCGATTACACCAAACCGCAGGGTCGTTTCCGCCATCTTTTGCCTGAGACACGGGCTCAAATTCAGGAGAAAGTGCTGCAGAAATACAATGAAATCAAGGCCAAGGCCGCTTGTGAGGTGAGATCATGAGTAGCGTAGTATTCAGTAGCTGGGAAGGGCAGGTTGTTGACAACCGCTCGGGGCAGTCTGCCGCATCCGCTGCATCAGATGTCAAAGTACCCCTCAAGTATGGCGACAGCGACGTGGCGGCCTTTATCTCTTGAGATGGCTTGGTGCTTGCCGACAAAAAGGTCAGCGCCGTTGCCTTGGTGAAGGCCTATATTGAAGAGGCGGCTAAGCTTGCATGTGGTGAGTGCAATATGGGCTATCGTGGTCTGGCTGTGCTCGCCGATATTCTCGCTCGCATATGTGGCGGCAAAGGGCAGCCGGGCGACGTTGACCTGCTGCTTGATCTGGCTCAAAACATCCAGAAGAATGTCAAATGCGACTTCTGTGCCAATGCTGTCATTCCGCTGAAGGATGCCTTACGCAATTACGGCGAGGCTTTTGAAAAAGCCGCTTCCGGCAATGAGGTCATACCGAACATAGATTACATAAAGAAGGTGACGGCTCCGTGTCAGGAGGCCTGTCCCATTCATCAGGACGTGCCGGGGTATTTGGAGCTTGTGCGCAACCGGCGCAATACCGAGGCATTGAAGCTGATTCGTCGCACCAATTGTTTGCCCTGTGTCACGGGTCGTACCTGCGTGGCTTTCTGCGAAGAGAATTGTGTGCGTGGCGATATTGATGCACCTTTGTCGATTCGTGCTCTCAAGCGCGTTCCGGCGGATATGGGCATCATCCAGCCGCAGCCTTTTGACAAGGGCGCCAAAGAGGATAAGGTTGCCATCGTTGGTGCCGGACCTGCCGGTCTGTCTGCGGCAAATTATTTGGCGCGCTTGGGGTATCAGGTGCAGATTTTTGATGAGCAGCCAACTTCCGGCGGCATGACCTTTGTCGGCATTCCGTCATATCGTTTGCCGCGCAATGTGCTGGCACGCGAAATCGAGCATATCACATCGCTTGATATCCTAATGCATCCGGACCTGCGCATTCGCCACGTGGAGGACCTGCAGAAACGCTTTAAGGCCGTTCTAGTGGCCACAGGTGCGCATCAAAGCCGTGACAATGGCATTGATAACTGGAATACGGATTACGACACGCTGATGGAAGGCGTCAGCTTCCTGCGCGATATAAGCTGCGGCAAGGCTATTGCACCCAAAAACCAGGTGCTGGTTGTAGGCGGCGGAAATACCGCCATCGACTGCGCCCGCACTGCCAAGCGTTTGGGGTGCAAGGATGTTACCATCGTCTACCGCCGCGGTCGTCACGAAATGCCCGCGCGCGATGAGGAGGTAAAGGCAGCTGAGGAGGAGGGCATAAAGTTCCAATTCCTAGCCGTTCCGACCAAAATTCACTCGCAGAACAGCAAGGTGGTCGGTGCCGAGTGTATCCGCATGGAACTTGGAGAGCCGGATGCATCAGGTCGCCGCAAGCCTGTTCCCATGAAAAACTCCGAGTTTACAATGCCTGCGGATATGGTGCTGACCGCCATCGGTGAGATTCCGGACACCTCATTCCTTGATGGAGCGCTTGAGCTTACAAGCTGGAACTCAGTCAAGGCCGACAAAAACGGTGTGACCACTGTTCCATGGCTTTTTGCTGCCGGGGATTGTGTGAGCGGCCCAGCCAGCGTTGTCGAGGCTATGGCCGCCGGCAAACGCGCGGCGGAAAGCATTCACGCTTACATAAGCAATAACAAAAAATTCTCCTCTGAGTTGGCGCTGGACGACGTGCTGCATGACTTAGGTCTTAGCCGCCGGCGCCGCGGACCCAAGCTTCCTTCCACAAAGCGTTTGCTTCCGTGTGAGATGCCGCCGGATGAGCGGGTACAGGGCTTTGATGAGACTGAGGAGTGTTTCAATGTACAAGTGGCCGCCCGCGAGACCGAGCGTTGCTTACGCTGCTATCGCGTAATGCTTATCGTAAAGGGGCAGGGCTAATATGGTAAAACTTACGATTGATAACAAAGAGATTCAGGTTGAAGATGGGGCTAGCATTCTGGATGCCGCCGCCAAAACCGGCATTAGCATCCCCACGCTGTGTCATAACGAGGAACTTTCCCCGGCGGGTGCCTGCCGCGTATGTACCGTTGAGGTGGCTACGGACGAGGGACCAATTACGGTCGCCTCGTGCAACTATCCGGTTGCTGACGGTATGGTGGTCAATACCAAGTCTGAAATGGCGCTCAAGGCGCGCAAACTGGCTTTGGAAATGCTTTTGGCGCAATCGCCGCAATCGGAAAAAATAGCCAAGCTGGCACTTGATGCCGGGTTGGATGCACCGCGCTTTTCGCTTAAGGGCGATGAGTGCGTTCTGTGTCGCCTTTGTGTACGCACCTGTCAGGAAGTGGTTGGAGCAAATGCCATCACGTTCATTGCGCAAGGATTGGATCGCGATAACAAAGATGCTTGTGTTGAATGGGATGCCGACAAATGTATTGCCTGCGGCTCATGTGCCTTTATTTGCCCTACAAAGGCTGTGACGCTCTGTGACAATGTCGATACGCGCGTCATTCAGACGCCCAATACTAATATGGAGTTTAAGATGAAGGCCTGCACAAAGTGCGGTGCCTATTATGCTCCTGAAAAGCAGCTTGAGTATATGGCGAAAACTGCCAAGCTGCCCATTGAAAAGTTTGATTTGTGCATGGATTGCCGCGATTAGTTCAGAGCGGTTTGGTAGAAATAAGCTGGCCTTGGGAGTTATTCCTGAGGCCAGCTTTTTGAGTTTAACAATCAGCTTTTGATGTGTTTGTAAATAAATATGATGAAGCTAATTTTAGCCGTGTATTTGCCTCATTTTTGCTGCTGCTGCTGCTGCGTTACATTTGTATTAATCGTTCATATTGATGCTTTTTACCACATTTTTGCGAATAACCTGCACATGTTGTAAAATTCAACTTAGCCTGTTGAGGAGGTATTACAATGTCTACTGTAAAAGCGTATTTTGATGGCGTGGCATTTGTGCCGATGGGCACTGTTGATATGGCAAAAGGCAAAATCGTAGAACTTGCAATTGTTCGCGATGAAGTTGAAAAAACTGCTGATACTAAAAGATTGGAGGCTTTTCGCAAGCTGACCAATGAATTCCACGAATTGAACATGTCCGAACCTATCCCGCAGGAATTTGACGAAATCATTCAAAGCCGCATTGATTTTTCTAGAGAGCCGGCTTTATGAGTGCTATTGTCATTGATACGAATATTATTTCGTTCTATTTGAGAGAGGATAGGCATGTAATTGATAATATCGAAAAGGCATTGATAGCCGGAGATGAGTTGATTATTGCCCCGATTGCATATTACGAAATACGCCGCGGTCTTGTTGCTGTAAACTCTGTAAAACGTCTAATAAAATTCGAGCATTTGTGCGAGGTGTTTCCTGTCGGAAAACTTGATAATGCTATTCTTGATATAGCTGCTGACATATATGTCGAACTAAAAGGCAAAGGAAGTCTTATAAACGATGCGGATATTCTAATCGCCGCTTTTTGTAAACAACACGGGTTTACACTTGTAACAAATAATATCAAGCATTTTGAGAGTATTTCTGGTTTGCCTTTGTTGAATTGGGCGCAGTCATAGTTTTAGTGTATTACAACTTCAATCAGTGGCTGTCAGCTGAGGTTATCTTAACATAAAATTCCCTGTTGCGCGGCGGATCAAACTCGCAGAAATAAATGCCCTGCCAAGTTCCAAGAACCAGCCTTTTGTTCTCAATAATGACAGTAACGCTTGAGCCGATGGCGCTTGCTTTCAGGTGTGCTGCGCTGTTGCCCTCGACATGACGAAACTCAGAACTGTCAGGGAAGGCTTTACCCAAGCCAATGATAAGGTCTCGCACCACGTCTGGGTCGGCATTTTCGTTAATCGTAATACCTGCAGTCGTATGCGGGCAGTAAACCACGGCTATGCCATCGGTTACGCCGCTTTTGCCGATTGCGTCACTCACCTGCGTTGTAATGTTATAAAAGTTCTCTTTTGGAGTTGTTAGGCTGTATCTGTAGAGCATGTTTTTTCTCCTTCATGATTTTTGCGCGCATTTATGCTTTGTATTGTTTTTACGATTGTCACTGTCCATTCTATGCGCTTGGTCGCGATATTACAATTACGCAAATTGACTACAAAAACGAAGTCGCATATAATGACTACTAAAACGTAGCCATTATTGGTGACGTTAAAAATGAAGTCAGGAGTTGACGGATGAAGATAGCAACAAGAATTAGAGATGCATATACTTTAGGGCAGATAATTCAACAAGGTCGTTTACAACGTGGAGTCAGTCAAAGGGCTCTAGCAAAAGAACTTAATATCAGTCAAAAATGGGTCTGGGAAATGGAACAAGGGAAGCCCGGGCTTATGATGGATAGATTATTCTTGATTTTGGACAAGACCGGTGTTAGCTTATCGGCGGAGTTTGAGGTGGAGGAGATGCTGCAAAATGGGTAGACTTAATGTTGAACTATATGGAGTACAGTTGGGAACGCTGACGCAAAAAGGTTCTGGTATTGAATTTTGCGTAAATAACGGCGTATTTGCGCACTATCCACTGTTATCTACAGTGATGAGCCTTGCGGTACCATTGAGACCGAGATATACCATTCATCAGAAGAAACGCTCTGAAAACTTTTTTATGGAATTGCTCCCTGAGGGCAAAAATTACGAGTGGTTATTGCAATCATTACCTCAAGACAGGCGAACAGCATATGACATGTTGCGTAGATATGGCAAGGATATTGCCGGAGCACTAACTATCTATGATCTGGAAGATATGTCTTCTTTAAAGCAGGCCAGTTGTGAGATTGTTGATGGAAACACAATAAGATATCTCTTGGAGCATATGCCACAGGCGGCTCTTGCAAATTCAATAGATACGGGAAAAACTTCTTTGGGAGGGGTTCAGGGTAAAATCGTTTTGGCTAAGAATGGCACGTCTTGGTGCAGAGTTCATAATGGGTATGCATCAACACATATCTTGAAACCGGTTGTACAAAACTACCCGAGCATGATATATGACGAGGCTTTTTGTATGTCTTTGGCTTACGCTTCAGGGCTGACTATGCATCCTGTTTGGATTGAAAATTTTGATGGTTTGGATGCATTGGTCGTAGAGAGATATGACAGAAATAACAATATAGCCGGCGGTAGGGTGCATCAGGAAGATTTTAATCAGGTACTTGGTGCTTGCGGGACTGAAAAATATCAAGAATATGGCGGTAAGGTTAGTGCAAAGCGAATCGCGCGAGTGCTTAGCCGATTTGGTGGTAATGAAGAGGTCAAAAAATTTGCTTCGCAATTGGTTTTTGCCATTGCTGTCGGCAACCTTGATATGCATGCAAAAAACATAAGCATATTGCATTTCCCCGATGAAACTATCATGTTGGCACCGGCATACGATCACGTTCCTCTTTGCCATCATGGCATGGATGGAAAGATGGCTCTTGCAATTAGCGGAAAATATATCCATGCAAACTTGTCTCTGCAGGATATTGCCTTAGAATTGCTCTCATGGCAATGCAGTGTTTTTTCAGACGAGGCGGAAACAACAGATTTTATCAGGAGATGTTTGGATATTTACAATAGCGCTCTGAGTAATGTTATACCAAGTAAAAAGGCTTATCCGAATTTGAAAGTCAATATCTCCTCATTCATATCAAATTTGTTATGCGGAAAAAGAATTGGCAAGGTCAAAGGTTAAAGGTGTGCAATATTGAAAAGTGCGGCGCATCAATTTGCTTTGGAGTACCTATACACTGTACTGAATAATACAAACTTTTATTGGAGGGATAACCATGGATTCGTTTTCTGATATTTTCCCCGTTATTGCAGTGGCTCTGCTGCTGATTGTTTTGATTGTGCAGCTTATCATGCTGTCCCGGCGCAATAAGGGTGCTGTTGACGAAAGCCGCCTGCGGCATGAGACGGATAACATAAAAGATGCCCTGCGCAGAGAAACGGACAACATAAAGGACGTTTTAAACGATGGCTTGGCACGGGTTCAACGCGGTCTTGGGGAAATGCAGGGACTGGCTAAAAATGTGGGAGACCTGAAAAGTGCTTTAACAAATGTTAAAAGCCGTGGAACATATGGCGAAATACAGCTTGAGCGTTTGCTGGATGAGGTTTTTCCATCTGATTTATACGAGAAGAACTTTGCCATTCGCGGCACAGCGGAGCGCGTTGAGTTTGCACTGCGTTTACCCGGCAAAAACGATGAGACGGTATATCTGCCCATTGATTCCAAATTTCCCATTGAAGACTATGAGCGGCTGCAAAATGCTTATGATGCCGGCAGCAAAGATGCCATCACGGATGCCCAGAAAGGCATAGAGGTCTTCATCAAGAAGTCGGCTAAGGATATTCAGGAAAAGTACATCGAGCCGCCCAAGACGACTGACTTTGGTTTGCTCTTTTTGCCCACAGAGGGGCTGTATGCCGAAGTACTGCGTATCCCGGGCTTGGTGGAGAACGTACAGACGAAATATCACGTTACACTTGCCGGTCCGACAAACCTTCTGGCGCTTTTGAATGCCTTGCAAATGGGCTTTAAGACCCTTGCCATTGAGAAAAAATCCGGTGAGGTTTGGCAAATACTAAGCGCCGTGAAAACGGAGTTTGAGACCTACAAGGGCAAGCTTGAGGAGGCGCAGAAGAAAATCGTTCAGGCAAGCGATGACATCAGCCGCCTGGTTGGAACGCGCACAAACCAAATCATGCGAAAGCTGAAAAAAGTGGAGTCTTTTCAGGACCAGGCGCAGGCAGCTGCAATACTTGAAATTGACGAGTCGGATATTGCGGATTAGTATGGCGTGATACAGACCATTTCCTGCAGCGCTACCCATGCAATATGCCGCAATAACCACTCTGTGCATCCGACGGCATTATGTGTCCCTGTCTCAAAGATGTAAAATATGTCGGGAGTGAAATTTGAACTCACAAGACGAAACGCGCAATCAACTCAGAATACGTGAAATCCGGCGCATAGAGCGCATTTTCATTTACCACCGCTGGCTCTATGCCGTGGCGGTGGGGCTTATTGCTTTCCTGTATCGTCCGATACCGCTCATTCCGGTTGTAACGCTAATTCTGGGGCTTTGTTGCGCCAACGTGGCCGCATGGTATCTGTCGCGGCTCTTGGGCACTGTATCGCGCCAGACGATGCTTAGCTTGGAGATGCTCATTCTTGATGCCTTGTCGTCGTGGATGCTGATGATACTTTTCATACGTGAGCCTGTGGCTGTCATCTATGCCATCTTCACACTGATCATCATTGAAGGTGCAGTGCGTTTCAGTCTCGTGGGAAGCCTCACTTGCGGTGCCTTTTTCATCACTGGGCTGGCTGCCTCGTGGTTTGTGCGCGTGCGCTGGCTTGATATGGCGTTTGACTACCAAGCTTTTGTTTTTTGGGTCGGTCTGATTACGCTCATATCAATCATGGTAGGCATGGCAATCCGTGAGGGGCGCAAACAGCGCGCATATGCCGAAACCTTGGCTATGGAGCGCACGCGTCTTCTTGAGCGCCGGCGTATTTCTAACGAATTGCATGATACCGTACTTAAGAGTTTGCAGGGATTGGCACTGGAGGCACATACATTGAGCAAGACGGCAGGGCGTGGTCTGCAGCAGCCGATTGAGCAAAAGGCGCACTATATTGAGGAAGTGTGCAATAGCATGAGCTTGGAGATACGCGGTGTGGTGCTGGATATGCGCGACGAGGAGGTTTATAGCGCCCCCGGCATAGATGCTGCATTAAGGTTGCTGGTTGAGCGCTGGAGTGCCGCAACGGGTGTGGCGGTTGAAATGACTCTTGAGCCCAACCTGCCGCAGCTGCCGCATAAGCTTTCACATGACCTGAAGCGCCTTGTGGGGGAGGCACTGTCCAACATACAACGGCATGCCGGTGCAACGCACGTGCGTTTGGAATTATCTTACGCCTCCGGGCATTTGTTGTTGAAAGTTGAGGACAACGGACACGGCTTTAGCTATAACGGTGATGGCCTTTATACCTTTGTCAAAGCCGGCAAGCTTGGTTTGGTGTCCATGAAAGAGCGCACGGAAAATGCCGGCGGGGTTTTCAGCCTCGTAAGTAATGCCTCGGGCACATGTGTCGCTGCAAGCATACCTTTTGAACATGCTTCGCAGACAGAGGATGAAACATCGTGAGTAACATACGCGTTTTCTTGGTGGATGATAATTTTGTGGCACGCCGGGGCCTGCGTACTGTGCTTGAGAGCGAGGAAGGCATGGAGGTGTGTGGTGAGGCATCATCCGGGACAGAGGCGCTCAAGCGTCTTGCGGATTGCCCCGCCGATGTTGTGCTGATGGATATTCGCATGCCTGATATAGACGGCGTGGAAACCACAGCTGAGTTGATGCGGAAGGATGCCAAGGTACGCGTGCTGGTGGCTACCGTTATTGACAATCCTACGGTGCATATGAGTGCTCTGCTTGCCGGTGCGCGCGGGTATATGGTATACGGACATTTCACACCGGAGGAACTGGTGGATGGAATACGGGCGGTTGCATCGGGTGAAAGAATAAATGTGCCACCGCTTCCCGGTGCGTATGATGCTGACTCATGCGCCCTTCCCTCTGATGCGCTTACATCGCGTGAGGATGAAATTTTGCGCCTTATTGCCGCCGGGCGGGACAACCGTGAGATTGCCGCTGCGCTGAAAATCGAGGAAAAAACTGTCAAAAATCACATCAACAGCATCTATTCCAAAATCGGTGTGGCAAATCGTCAGGAGGCCATTTATTTCATGCTGCGCCGCTTATTGCGTGAGCGGCAGCAGGAGCATTTGCCATAAAATAAGCCGCCTTGATATGATGTGTGCTGATTGCAGCGGTTCTTAAGGAGAAACTGTATTGGAAAGCATTTATGCCATTATTTTGATTAATGTGATGATTTTCTTTGGCAGCTACGTTAGTAGTGGTCCGGTTGCCGATATTATAGACGTGTTTGCATTGTCACCGGCACATGTTTGGAGCCAGCCGTGGACTATTGTCACCAGCATGTTTACGCATTTTGACTTCACACATATTTTGTTCAACATGTGGGCTTTGTACTTTTTTGGCAGTGCCGTTCTGCAGATACTTGGTGCGCGGCGTTTCTGGTTGGTATATATGGTGGGTGGCATATGCGGCAGTTTGGCATTCATTTTGCTTGGAAAACAGCATTCCTATGTCATCGGGGCATCTGGTGCCATTTTTGCGCTGGGTGGGGCGCTTGCCTTGCTGCGTCCGCATGTGAAAGTTATTTTCTTTCCCATTCCGGTTCCGATGCCTTTGTGGGTCGGAATACTGCTCAACTTTACCATTATTACAATTCTGACGATTGTGCTGCATATGGGGATTGCCTGGCAGGCGCATTTGGGCGGGTTGTTATTTGGGGCGGCGGCAGGATGGTTCTATAAGCGACGCAACTTAAATGCCTACCGCTGGAATTAGCAAATGCTTCCAGCTACGCTTGTATTAGGGATGCCTGCCGTTATGCTTGCCAATAAATTCCTCTTTTGCTAGACTACTACGTCATGGGCCGCTAGCTCATTTGGTAGAGCACCTGACTTTTAATCAGGTGGTGCTGGGTTCGAGCCCCAGGCGGCTCACCATGGCTTTCTAAAGTCGAACTTCGGCAATGCATACAATTTCCGAGGTTCTTTTTGTTTTGCGCGTTTTTTGCCTTAACATGTGTACCATGGCGATGATTTACATTGCACAAATAATACCGCCTGTGAGTTCGTACGTGTTGATGAAGCTCTGTGCGAACTTATGCCTTGATTATCGTAGTGAAATATGTAACAATTAGCATACCAAATTTATCGAATGGGAGTTAATTATGAATATGCAACAGTTGCCACAAATTCGGCCTTTATCTGATTTACGTTCAAACATTGGTGAAATCACAGATTTGGTAGACAACCAGCAGTCGCCTGTAATTTTGACGAAACATGGGCGCGGTAAGTATGTTTTACTTGATTTGGATGAGTATAGGAAACTTGTAGCGGGGAGAGAGTTATATCATCTGTTGGAAGAAGGCATAGACGACGTTGCCAACGGGTCCACTGAAGAGTTTGGCAAAGCAATGAAAAGTATTCGAGAGGAAATTGCAATTGGTCGGATACAGAATTGAAGTAACAACTAAGGCGAAGTTGGATATGCGTGGGATACATGAGTATGTTGCGCATGTTCTGTGTGAACCGAATATTGCTGATAGGCTACTGGATAAAATTGAAACCAGAATACTAACTCTTAGAAATCTGCCGTTTAAGCATGCACCTGCACGAAATGAGCATGCTAGAATTAGGGATTTGCGCAAACTTGTTGTGGATAACTACTTTGTTTTTTACGCCATTGATGAGATGCACAAAACAATTTACATTGTCAGAGTATTATACGGTCGTATGGATTGGCTGAATATTATTTAGTTCTTGTTCGTATTTGGCACTACTGCAGTACGATATCAATTTGATTAACGCATTTTGGCATTTGACAATTTAATTCATTGGCTTAAAATATGTGGACATTGTTGGACGGGGAAATTTGTTATTTAACTTCTGATTACACTGCTCATCTGATCTACTGAGGTGCAAAACTTTCATAGCTACAATAACCTATCTGGGGATTACGATTTGGCTCGCGAAACCTGAGTTTTCGCGCCGCGCCAAATCGCTATCTCTGAGTATTTCAAAAACAACTGTCGAGCCGTTTACCACGGACGATGAGAGCAAGACGGGATATTTTCTTTTGAGGGTTGTTGCGTATAACCACTCATCCAGCCCCAAGACCATTTTCAAATGGAATTGCCGTGCAGCCCGTGGCTCGAAGGTGCATAAAATACTGCCGATTTACGATGACTCGGAAAGAGTGGCCATTTTCTCATCCGGCAGCCGTGCGCCTCATAGGGAGGTTCCGCTTGATGTGGACCCATTACACACGAGGACATTTTAGGTTGGTGTAACGCTTTCTCCAATAACTATGGATAAACCCCTAAATGTATCCAGACAATCAAAGCTGGTCAGGCATCAGGCGTCCAGCCGCCGTTCCCGTCTTGTGTTCTGGATTGAGGTTTTGGGAGAGGATGATAAGCCGCTGGCTCAGGCGCCTTTCTATTTCCCGCATGAGTCCTCCGACTAAACCTCTGCCTTTAACACGCTAAGAAAAGCCTCTTTGGGCACCTCCACCTTGCCGATGCGCTTCATCTTTTCCTTGCCCTCTTTTTGTTTTTCCAGCAGCTTGCGCTTACGTGTGATATCGCCGCCGTAGCACTTTGCCAGCACGTCTTTGCGGTTTGCGCCGATGTCTGTGCGGGCAACGATACGCCCGCCCACTGCCGCCTGTATGGGCACGACAAAAAGCTGTTTTGGAATTTCCTCTTTCAGCTTTTGCACCAACACACGTCCTACGCTTTGTGCCTGCTCAGGCGTTACTATGCGCGAAAACGCATCCACGAGGACTTCATTTACCAGTATATCCAGCTTGACCAATTCGGTTGTGCGGTAACCCATGAATTCGTAGTCCAAGGAGGCATAACCTTTGGAGCGGCTTTTGAGGTTATCGTAGAAAGTGGTGAGCATGTTGCGTAGCGGCATTTCGTAATCAAGGCGTACTCGCTGGTTTTCTTCGCTGCCGACTGTCATGCCCAGAAATTCCGTGTGTTTATGAACCCCGCCTGACTCGCGCTCAAGGTCCATAATTGGACCGATGAAGCGTGCCGGTGTGATGATGGACAGCTTTACCCAAGGCTCTTCCATACGTGCTATTTGGGAAGGCGACGGCATTTCGCCCGGGTTGATTACGGTTATTTGCTCGCCACTGGTTGTGGTTATTTGATACTTTACACCGGGTGCTGTCACCACAAGATTCAGCCCGAACTCGCGCTCAAGCCTTTCATATACGATGTCGAGGTGCAGCAGACCCAAAAAGCCGCAGCGGAAGCCGTGCCCCAGCAGAGGGCTGTTTTCCATTTCGTAGAAAAGCGAAGCATCGTTGAGTTTCAGTTTTTCCATGGCTTCACGCAACGTGGGGTAGTCATTCGCAAGTGTGGGGTATATGCCGGCGAATACCATCGGTTTTGCCGGACGATAACCAGCAAGGGGTGTGCATGCCGGATTTGAGGCGGACGTGAGCGTATCACCTACAGGGGCTTCGCCAACCTGTTTTAGCCCGGTGGCGATGTAACCTACCTCTCCGCTTTCCAAGACGTCAACGGGGAACTCACGCGGGCTGAAATAACCTACCTCCACAACCTCCAGCTCTGTGCTGGTTGCCATGAGTTTGAGCCGGTCCCCGCGTCTGATATTTCCATCAATTACACGCAGATAAGCAATCACGCCTTTATAGCGATCGTAGTACGAGTCAAATATTATAGCGCGCATAGGAGCATCATGTGAGCCTGTAGGCGCTGGGATGCGTTGGATAATCGCCTCCAGTAACTCCGGAACACCCTGCCCTGTCTTGCCTGAGATTGTAAGCGTTTCCTCGGCGCTGTAACCCAGAACGGTGTTTACCTCTGACATAACCAGCTCAGGCTCAGCACCAGGAAGGTCCATCTTATTGAGTGCCGGGATAATTTCCAGATCGTGTTCCATGGCAGCGTAGACATTAGCCAGTGTTTGTGCCTGAATGCCCTGAGTTACATCAATTAGCAGCACCGCACCGTCGCATGCCGCCAATGTGCGCGAAACCTCATAAGAAAAGTCGACATGTCCAGGTGTGTCAATCAGGTTCAGCAGATAACTCTGCCCGTCGGATGCGGTATATTTTAGTCGTATGGCTTTGGCTTTTATGGTTATGCCGCGCTCGCGCTCCAGTTCCATGCTATCCATCACCTGCTCAACGATTTCTTCGCGCCGCATGGCACCGGTGCTTTCAATCAAGCGGTCGGCAAGGGTTGACTTGCCATGGTCGATATGGGCAATGATACAAAAATTACGTATTAAACTCTGGTCTAAACTCATCTTAGTTCCATGTGCAAATAATATTACAGCAATACCTGTGTCGTCTGACCTGTCGCGACACCAGAGGTATCACGGCAGAAAGCGCCAGAAAACCTCGTTGCTTAAAAGCCTTCCACGCTGTGTGAGCCGCAAAACACTACCATGCCGCTCAAGTAGTCCGTAAGACGAACACTCCTCAATAGGACTTGCGAAACGCTTGTATAAGTCTATACCAAATTGCGCCTGTATGTCATCTGCCGATACGCCTTGGCAAAGACGCAATCCCAGTATGATGCTTTCGGCAAGTGCTGTGGCGGGGTCTATGTTTTCAATCGTCTGAGGCGGCAGTTTGGCATGAGACAGGTGCGAGAGATACTCATCCAAACTTGATGTATTGGCTATGCGCTGTGAGTTAAGGAATGAGTGTGCCGCAACTCCAAGCCCGATGTAATGCGTGCGTTTCCAGTAAGCTGTGTTGTGGCGGCTTTCATATCCCGGTAGCGCCCAGTTTGAAATTTCATACTGTCTAAGACCGGCACTTGGCAGCATCTCTGATGCCAACTCATATTCCGTGGCGGCAGAGTCGTTATCCACTGCGGCAAGTTCACCGCTCTTGATGCGCTTTTGCAGGGTGGTTCCGTCCTCTATTGTAAGACCGTACAGCGAAAGATGTTGCATACCAAGATTTGTTATAGTGCAGAGCATGTTTTTCCATAGTTTTGTATTTCGTCCCGGTAAGCCATATATGAAATCCAGACTGATATTGTCAAAACCAGCCTGTTTGGCTTGAGTGATTGCTGTCTTTGCTTCATGCGCTGTGTGCACCCGACCGAGCAGTTTCAGTTCACCCGTGTCCAAACTCTGCACACCTAAGCTTAAGCGTTTGACACCCAGCCTGCGCAACTCAGTAAGGTATTCAAGGTCTATTGTGCCTGGGTTGGCTTCCATGGTAATTTCGGCATCGTCGGTAATGTGGTAATGATTGCGCAAAACATGCAGGAGTTGCCCAATGCAACCGGCTGGAAGCAGACTTGGCGTACCTCCGCCGAAGTAGATAGTCGTTACCACCGCATCGGTTACAGTCCGCAGTGCAATCTCATGGGCTACTGCGGCGACATAGTTCGGTATGTCGCTTTGCCTTCCTGTAAATGAAATAAACGAGCAGTAGTTACAACGACTACGGCAGAAAGGAACGTGAATATAAACAGCAAGCGGTGTTGACATTACATAATATTGTAGCAAAATGGCATTCGGAAGTCGATAAGCGGTGGGTGATTGAGCATGGGAATTTTGTGCTGCCTATGAAAAAAACGGGATAAAATGAATGGCTAGCATGCCAAGTAGCCCGCAAACGGCAATGGGGGGAAGTGCCGGAACTGGTTTACCATTGAGAAGTTTGCTTTGGATAAAATATGCAGCGCATAACCCAATCAGTCCAAAACAAGCCACAACCAGTGCTGCCCATAAGCCGCCGTAGTCTTTTGCCAAAAAGACGGAAGCAGTTAATAGTAGCGGGAATGCTATATCGCCGCCGCCCAGTATTGAAAAATCACGCTCGCTTGGTTTTGTGGCGGCTACGTCGCCAAGGTCTACATGCCGTACTGTAGTCCGCAGGTCAGATGCTTTGCGTGGCATGACGAAAGCCGGCAAGGCTGCGTTTTGAGACATTTTATTAGCCATCCACATCATGAAGCCAAAACGCACAGCCAGCAGGTCATAAACAGCCAATATGCCAAGGAGAATAAGTGCTATCCATGGGTTCAGAAAACGCCCGAACACTGAAGCCAGGCTGGCTATTGATATAAGGAGTGCTATATTATGCAGCCACATGCGTGTGTAGAACAGCCATGCAGTTCCGACACCAAGACCAATGAGCAGGGCTATCTTCCATGATGGCACGTAAAACACGCATAATATAAATGCACCCCAAGCGAAAAGTATGGCGAAAACCGCCCTGAAGATGAATTTTAGCGCCGATAGCGGAATAAAATACAATATCAAACTCACCACAACTATCATGACAGCGAAATACAATACGATAACCAGCAAAGAGGAGGTGGCAGGTACTTCTGGAATATCTATTACTGTGCCACTTGTATCCGTGGTTGTGCTTGATGGACGTGGAAAGATGTCAGTGGGTGATGATGGTTGCGCCGGCACATAGATATTGTTTTCCTCCAGAAAAGGTTCAATGCGCGGAGTGATGGAGAACATCACACACATGGCCAAAAAGAAAAAAATGATGCTCCAGTAAACCGATTTGAAGCGCAACTTAGTCATATCTTTACTTTGGTAGTATATACCATCCGCTATATTTTATTCAAAGGCGTGTTTAAGTCCAATACACACTGGCATCCTACAGGGCTGTACTGGAATCAACGTACAACATATGGTACAATATTTAGTACAATGATAGAAAGGATTCAGACATATGTTAGCTGTAAACTACTCTACAATTCGCAACAATTTCAAAGGATTTTGCGACAAGGTAACGGATGACTATGAAACAGTTATAGTTACCCAAAGGGTGAAAAAAACGTTGTGCTTTTGAGCCTTGAGGAATATAACTTGTTGAGTAAGGCTGCAAGGAATGCTGATTATTTGGCAATGCTTGATAAGTCAATGGAGCAGCTTGCCAGCGGTAATGGGAAAGTTCATGAACTTATTGAGATAAGTGATGAATAAACTTTGGTCTGACAAAGCATGGATTGTGCTACCCCCAAACTTTGGTCCAATTTCAAAGTTAGTCCGTACCATGATTAAGCAACCACTCCAGCCAACTTCTTCTCATCTGACACCAGTATAACATTCCAAACAGCCTGGCGCATAGTT
>WQXK01000015.1 GCA_009784845.1 Dehalococcoidia bacterium
CGGGGAGTTCGGCATAGGTAGAGTCTGCCATAAGCAGCAATACGCCCTGCGAGCCAACCTGTGCCAAACGCGACAGGTCCGTTGGCGGCCCGCTCACAGGCGTGTAGTCCAGCTTAAAATCACCGGTATGCACGATTGTGCCAACCGGCGTACGTATAATAAGCCCCACGGCGTCAGGTATGCTGTGGCATACGGGGAAAAGCTCCACCGTAAAACGCCCTGCGCTGAAATGCCCGCCAGGCGCCACCACATTAAACTTGGTCTGCGAAAGTATCTTGCGTTCTTTGAGCTTAACCGAAATTAGCCCTTTGGCCAGCTTGGTGCAATGAATAGGCACATTCAGATGCGGCAGTACGTAAGGCAATGCCCCGATGTGATCCTCATGCGCATGCGTGATGACTATGCCGCGCACCTTGCTTTTATGCTCCAGCAGATAGCTAATGTCCGGAATAAGCAGGTCAACGCCAAGCATTTCCTCATCGGGAAACATAAGCCCTGCATCAATAACCAGAATATCCTCGCCGTACTCTACGGCTGTCATATTCTTACCTATTTCCCCCAGACCACCCAGGGGAATAATCTTTAGTTTTTCTTTCATCATTGGATATCCTTATAGCAACTTAAGCTGCTCAAAATCTGCTTTCTGAGGCTCCTGCGCCTGTATGGTTTCATTTTGCCTTTTTAGCTCGTCCAACAGGGCGGGAATCTTCAACATGTCGGACTGGATGACGCTACGCAGACTGCCTTGGTGCAGCGCCGCCGCCGGATGGTACATGGCAAAATACAATATGCCGTCTTTTTTCACAGCGGTGCCGTGAATCTGGCTTATGCTCTTGCCCGGCATGAACATGCCCATCGAATAACGCCCCAGCGTTACAATCATTTTTGGTTTGATAATATCGATCTGGCGTTCCAGATACGGCTTGCAATTGGCGATTTCCTGCGGTAACGGATCCCGATTTTCCGGCGGGCGCGTCTTGATGACATTGGTGATATACACCTGCTCACGCTCAAGACCAATTGACCTTATCAGCTGAGTAAGGAACTGTCCCGCTGAGCCGACGAAAGGACGCCCCTGCTGGTCTTCATGCCAACCGGGGGCCTCGCCAATAAACATTATTTCGGCCTTTTCCGTGCCCTCGCCGGGTACAGCCTTAGTCCGCAGTTTGGAAATCTCGCACTTATGGCAGTTGCATATAGTCTGATAAAGCTCATCTAGAGCTGACATAGCATTATAACCAAGAACAAATTTGTGTTATACAATTACGGGCAATGATAGCATGTACAATATGTCAAGTCAATTTGAGTTAGCTTTGAGGCAGTGTCAAGCTATTGTAGGGTTTTCACTGCCAAAAGTGAATGGAGAATTATTTTACCCCTTGGCGCTCCCTCAGCGCATCAAGCAACTCCTCGTGATATGCCTTATTCGGCAAAGCAATAACAAGAAGCCACGCCGCCATCCCCAGAAGACTAATAATCTTCCATGCGTCCTCATTACATCCCTTAGCCGTGGCAACCTTGGCAAAAGCCCCGCATATCCAAAGATATATCCATATGACAACAGCCAAAACACTAAGGGCTAATAATAACAATAGGAACCACATAGCTTGCCTCCTTCATCGCAAATACTGAATTCCCAATGGTTATACTATCATTTAGTTAACCGATTATTCCAATATGGTGCAGTTATGATAGAATAATTCGTATGTTGCGGCGATACTATTTACAGCAAAGATACGGAATCAATGCCTAAAGCATTTTCCATCCTCATACCGACTTATAACGAACGCGATAACATCGCCCCGTTACTGGAACGCATTGCCGCAGCCTTGCCAGAACTTGACTACGAGGTGCTGTTCGTAGACGATAACAGCCACGACGGCACAACTGAGCTTATCAACTCATTATCAAGCCATTATCCGACGCGGGTAATTGTACGCAAAGACAAACGCGGGTTGGCAACAGCCGTAACAGACGGCTTTGGCTGGGTTGACAGCGACACAGTATTGGTTATGGATGCCGATCTGCAGCACCCCCCGGAAATAATACCCTCTCTGATACAAGCCATACAAGACGGAGCAGATATCACCGTCGCCAGCCGTTATGTCAAGGGCGGTGGCACATCCGGATGGAGTACCATACGTAAAATTATCTCCGGCGGAGCCATCATGCTATCACACATCCTTTTGCCGCACAGCCGCCATGTTAAGGACCCCATGTCCGGCTTTTTCGCTTTCAAGCGCAGTGTCATTGATGGAGTTAAGCTGTCTCCCATCGGATACAAGATACTGTTGGAAATGCTGGTTGTAGGTAAAGCAGACAAGGTTAGTGAAGTACCATTCATGTTCTGCCTGCGCCAAAAAGGCGAAAGCAAGCTGAATATCAGTCAGGAAGGTGAATACCTAAGACATTTATTCAGCTTGATGCGCCGTAGCGGCGAGATAACGCGCTTCATGAAATTTCTACTGGTTGGTGCATCGGGTACAATTGTTAATCTTGGTTTGTTATGGCTGCTGCATGACCAAAACACGCTCGGGTGGGACATCCGCATTGCACTGCTTATAGCCATAGAGATATCCATTTTCACCAATTTTCTGCTTAACAACTACTTCACTTTCAGAGACCGCAGACAAAGCGGAGCCGGTGCATTCATAAAAAATTGCTTGCGTTATAATTTCATTAGTATACCTGCGGGACTGTTGAACTGGGTTACAACCGTCGTGTTGACCGACAAGTCCAATGGACCGTATATTATATTAAATCTAATTGGTATTGCCGTGGCTATGATTTGGAATTTTGTGGCCAACAGCTTATGGACATGGAACAAAAAGTGAAAGAGCGCCTCAGAAAGCTTGTACACTGGCAGTATTTTCCACTGCTTGTACTGCTTCTGGTAATACTGGGGCTACATCTTTGCACCATCACCAGACCGGACACCCCGCTTTTTGATGAGCATCACTACGTAACTGACGCCCGCCGCATACTTACCGGAGAGGGCTCAGACCGCACGGAACACCCGCCACTGGGCAAACTCCTCATTGCAGGGGGCATTGAGTTGTTCGGTGATAACCAATGGGGCTGGCGCCTGCCGGAAATACTGCTCAGCACCGTGGCACTGGCAGTTTTTTACGATATCTGCCGCAAGCTGGGCACGTCGCATAAAACCGCCTTCATAGCCGTCATGCTACTTGGGCTGGATAATCTCATGTTTATCCACAGCGGTATGGTCATGCTGGACATATACCTTGTCGTGTTTACCATATTCGCTTTTTGGTGTTATCTGAAAGGGCCGCGATGGTGGTGGCTGTGCGCAATATCAATCGGTTTGGCAGGGCTGTGCAAGTTCAGCGGAGCGCTAAGTGCCATACCCATCGGGCTACACTGGTTTATTACCTACATGTCAAATATGACCCCGCAGGCAGAAAAAACCACGGCAACTGCATCAGAGGACGATCTCGTCGATACACAAGAGAAGCCGGTTTTTGAGAGTGGGCAAATTGTAGATGGCAGCATCGCAGTAGCTGCGTCTGCCAATAGCACTCTAGTTGCTGAAGACAAGACTACCATATGCACATCAAGCGACACATCCAACCCAGCAGAAGCACCCCCACAGACATCTAGTGCAAAAAATACAAAACCACTTGCGAGGTTATGGCATATTTTTTCCAACCCCATCATATTCATATCATCCATGATGCTAGCGCCTATCACATTTTTCCTGTTTTACGGCATATTCGACATGATTATCCGCGGTGAATGGATCCCATTTATAGTATGGGGGCAATGGGACCAGGGAGTTCTTGGCACCATCAAAGGCGCTCTCAACAGCACCAACAGCATCAAATTCGCCTATGGAGGTGCTTTCCCGGCTAAGCCATGGGAGTGGATATTGTCGCCTACGGGATCGCTACGCCTCTATGGTGCACTGTTCCAGCCGGAAAAATATGATACTTTTATATTGGCATACTGGTGGAGACCCAGCTATTCAGGCATAATCAGTCCATCAATGTGGCTCGGCGGACTGATGACAATACCATACGTCATATGGAAATCATTCAAGCAACACAGCGCCGCCATTTTCGTCGTATGCTGGATTATCGGGACATGGGTGATGTGGATTCCCATGTTCTTGCTCACCGAGCGCATCACTTACATGTTTTACTACCTGCCAACGCTGGGAGCAATTGCCATTGGTGTTGCGCTCATACTAACCGACTGGTTAAACAAGGCACAATCACTTAGCTCCGGCATAAGCAGGCACGTCTTAAAACTGACGGCTTGTTCTTTCCTGCTGGTTCATTTGCTGTCTTTCTGCATCATATCACCGCTGCACCTATGGATATCCGTTCCGGTATGCGCCTTGCTGTTCCTCTTCTCTCTCTCTTACCTTGGTTTTGGCAGGCGTTTTACCATCCAGTTCGGCATCGCAGCATGTGTATCCGCCTTAATCATGCGCTTCGGCTCATATTGGCTCCTAAGAGGCTTGTTGGTAACAGGCTCTTACCCTTGGAAACTGCCGGACGTTACATTGCTATGGGCCGTGAGCGCCCTCATCGGGATAGCTTTGGCTTGGGGGCTTTTCGCGGTCATACATATGCGCAGCAGTGTTTTCCCGTGCCTGCGCGGGTTACCCAGAAGCCTTATGCGAAAACAAGCCAAAACAGAGGAAGCCTTAACCCAGCCAACCGATGAAACCGTTGATGCAGACGAGCAGCCGCCAGCTTGATTTGTTGTCATATTTTTCTTTTCACAAGTCTAATCCCTGTGTTAAAACGTGCACAAATATGCTTGTATGCAAGTTGCCTAAAAGGGGTCTCTAGGATTAAAATATAGCCCGTGCTGCCAAAGCAATTAATATTTTGTCCCCTAAGGAGAATTTTATGAGCTCTCTTGCAAATGAAGATCCTGAAATAAGTTCTGCCATAGTCTTGGAAGGCAAGCGCCAGAAGGAAACCATCAACCTGATTGCCTCGGAAAACTACACTTCCGGTGCCGTGCTTGAAGCCCAAGGCTCTTTTTTGACCAATAAATATGCCGAGGGATACCCCGCCAAACGTTATTACGGTGGTTGCGGCAACATGGATACCATCGAAACTATTGCCATTGAGCGCGCACAGAAACTCTTCGGTGCCGAATACGCCAATGTCCAGCCGCATGCTGGGGCACAAGCCAATATGGCGGCATATTTCACCCTTATTGAGTATGGCGATACTGTTTTGGGCATGGAGTTGTCCCATGGCGGACATCTAACACATGGCTCACCGGTCAACTTTTCAGGCAAAGCCTATAATTTCATCAGCTACGGCATCAACCGCGAAACAGAGTGCATTGACTACGACGATATAGAGAAACTGGCAAAAGAACATCAGCCAAAGCTGATCGTTGCCGGAGCATCAGCTTATCCGCGCATTATTGATTTTGAACGACTGCGTCAAATCGCCGATATGGTAGGAGCCAAAGTCTTGGTTGATATGGCTCATATTGCCGGCATTGTAGCAGCTGGACTTCATCCGTCACCGGTACCTTATGCCGACATTGTCACATCCACCACACACAAGACATTGCGCGGACCGCGCGGCGGATTCGCCCTGTGCAAACAAGACTACGCAAAGAAACTGGACTCCTCCGTCTTCCCGCGCATGCAGGGAGGACCTTTGATGCACGTCATCGCAGGCAAGGCAGTGGCATTCCGTGAGGCTATGCAAGCTGATTTTGTGGATTACCAGAAGCGCACGCTGCAAAATGCAGCCACCCTGGCGTGCGAGCTCAAGAAAGCAGGGTTGCGCCTTGTGAGCGGCGGAACCGATAACCACCTGGTGCTGGTTGACTTATCCGACACAGGCGTCAATGGGAAACAAGCCGAAGAATCGCTGGGGCATGCCGGCATTGTGGTCAACCGCAACACAGTGCCTTTCAGCACAGTCTATTCCCCGCGCGTCACCGCCGGAATGAGGCTTGGGGCATCGGCTGTCACCAGCCGCGGATTCGGTACGCAAGAAATCGAAAGCATCGCCCGCTTTATCATTAAGATTATTGGCAATATTGATAACCCTGCCATAGAGAAGGAGGTCTTTGACGAAGTACAAGGCATTTGCCAAAGATTTCCCGTTCCCGGAATAAGTGCATAAGCAGTAGAGTAAAAAGGAGAGATACCATGGAAGAGATGAAAGTTTTTGCCGGCAGAGCGCATCCTGCGCTGGCGCAAAGTATCTGTGATTATTTGGGCATGCCTCTGGGCAAATGTGAGGTCTCACAGTTTTCCAACGAAAACATCTTTGTCAGGATTTTGGAAAACGTGCGCGCGCGCGACGTGTTCGTCATCCAGCCGATATGCTCTCCGGTCAACACAAATTTGGTTGAATTACTCATCATGCTGGATGCTTTTTGGAGAGCCTCCGCCGGTCGCGTCACAGCCGTTATCCCATATTATGGCTACGGCCGCACAGATAAGAAGGACCAGCCACGCGTACCTATCACTGCCCGTCTTGTGGCAGACCTCATCACGACAGCAGGAGCCTCGCGTGCCATGATGGTAGACCTGCACGCCGGGCAAATTCAAGGCTTCTTTAACATTCCGGTTGACGAACTGTCATCCCAAAAGCTCATCGCCGACTACATAAGGAAAAAACAAATAGATAACATGGTGGTGGTTGCCACAGATATTGGTATTTCCAAGAAATCGCGTGATTTGGCAGCGCGTCTTAAAGCACCTCTAGCAATTGTTGAAAAACGCCGCTTGGGCAACAACGACCAAACAGAAACACTGAATATCATCGGCGATGTGAAAGGCAAAGTCGCCATCACGTTCGATGATGAAATTGACACAGCCGGCTCACTGGTAAATGCAGTGGATGCCCTGCTCAATGAAGGAGCGCAGGAAGTATACTCTTGCGCGACGCATCCAGTGCTTTCCGGTCCGGCCATTGAGCGCATAGCAGCATCTCCGGTAAAAGAGATTATTGTCACCAACACTATTCCGCTGGCGGACAATAAGAACCTTGATAAAATTACGGTGTTGCCACTGGCTCCGTTATTGAGTGAGGCCATACATCGCGTTCATACAGGATTGTCCGTGGGAGCGATGTACGACGAGTAAGTCGGCTAGGAGTGTTTACACACGTGCCTGATTCCACAGAGCCAACTGATAACGCAACGGAATGTTGCACAAAATCAAATACCGGTTGGTTCCGTGCGGCACTGGCATTACTCTGCTCCGGGTTTATACTAACCAGTTTTCGTCTAGATATTGGAGATATTGCACTCTACTCCACATGGATAGGTAGTATTCTAATAGCGCTTGGTCTCTGGATACTGAGGACAGAGAACAAACTTCTTGCTACTGCTCTCTATTGCAGTATTTTAATCCTGCTGATACACATGGCAGGCTATTGGATAGGCGTATTTCCAGCAGGCGAAGCGAATAGTTCTCAAGTGGTATTTTCTATCTTTGCATCAATTGCTATTTCAGTTGTATGGGCATTCTTCTTATTCTCAGGGCTGCAAGATATTGCATCGAAATTGGGGGATGAGAAACTGGAAACCCGCTTATTTCATTGTTTTTTCTATATCTGTCATTCTATATCTTACTTCTTGCATGTCTCATAATTCCAATGCTCCTTTTTCTTGCCATACCTTATGCACTGTTTGTATTAATCAAGCTGCCATATACAATAAACCAGCTCAAAAAGGTGCCCCAGCTAGATGAACGTGAGATACAAGCCAAGCCCATCAACAAGTAGATATGGCTGACTTTGGTTCTGTATATTGCCGTTGCCATAGGCGGAGAATTCGGGTTTTTATACCATGTAAATGCACCCAACCCTGCATCTAGCGAATACGTCAATACGTTTTCTTCTGACACTGCTGAAATACGACAACGCATGCTAGATTTCGGTTTGCCAGAATATGTTTTGAATGATTTGCCGGAAAGTGAAATCCTTCTGTTTAGCGGGATATATGACGGTAACGCAGAAATAAAAAATAGCCATCAAATTGTCTGGCGTGACGACGGAAAGCTTGAGGTTGTCGGATTTGAAGGTCTCCTGCCGGGAGGGAAAGTTCGCACGCTGTTTTATTACAGGTGGCTTGAGCTGCCAAAACATACTTTTGTTGACTTGATTGCAATCCAAAAAGATCTTAGATATTTCGCTTTACCAAATGATATAAATGAAAGTGGACTTGCTCTTTATGACAAGGACGGAAAAACATACGGCCAAACATTGCAGTATGAAAGGGGCGCAACGCACTATGCATATGGTCTGGTGCAGGTAAAATTCAGATTATATCCGCATTATGAAAACCAGCGTGCCTACGTTGCCATGGATACTGTAATTTCAAGACTTAGTGTCACTCTAAGTTTTGATAGCTTTTCATCATATGTCCATCAGGAACACCTGTGGAATCGTCCGCATCTTGATATTTCAGACATAGTTGCCGCGTCAATCTTTAACGACATAAGAATAAGCACAACGGGGTCGGTAATCTTCTGTAGGGAAGTCTTTATTACCTCATCACCATATCGACCAATGCAGGTTGATGATTATTAAGAAGACTCCCGCTCTCCAAGAAGTCAGTGTATTTCCTCTGCTACCGGCGTGTTTAGCTTCCCCTGCAATGACCAAGGGCTGGTTTTTCCAATCTGCACCAAAACTGTTTTCCCCTGCAGGTCTTCTGCGCTACTGAAAAAAACCATTTTGTCACTACGCGTGCGCCCCTGCCAACGACTTTTGTTTGTGCCATCCACCAATACCTCAAGCGTTTGCCCCAAGTATGCGGCATTTATCTCAGATGCAATCCGCGCCTGAAGTGACTCCACGGCAGCTAAGCGCGCCTTTTTCGTATCCTGTGGCACGTCATCAACAAGCCTGTTGGCTGCCAACGTGCCCGGACGCGGGGAATAGGCAGCTACATGCACAGCATCAAATCGTAGCTCGGTGAGCAACTCATATGTATTTTGAAAATGCGTATCATCCTCTCCGGGGAACCCAACTATGACGTCCGTAGTAATAGCAATATCCGGCATAACGCGACGTAGCCGCAGCATTAAGTCGCGGTAATCAGCAACAGTATAACCCCTATTCATAGCCCGTAAAATATCATCATTCCCCGATTGTACCGGTAGGTTGATCTGGCGGCATACCTTATCCAAACATGCCACGGCATCAATTAATGTCTGTGTCATATCCTTGGGGTGATTGGTAAGAAAACGCAGCCGCGACAATCCTTCAATGCCATTCAACTCCGTCAGCAACTGTGCCAAATTTGTGCAACCCTGCAGGTCATGCCCATAGGAGTCCACGTTTTGCCCCACCAAGATTACCTCTTTGATGCCATGCTGCACCAAACGGCGCACCTCGCAGATAATATCCTCCGGAAGTCTGCTCTTTTCCCTTCCGCGACGATAAGGCACAACGCAATAAGTACAGAAGTTATTGCAGCCCTGAATTATAGGAACATAAGCGCTGACCGCCGGATGCACAGGTACAACAGGGGCACAATCCGTCTCAGGTAGCCAGTCAGGGAACTCACCCGGTCTTAAAAAATCATCCACATATGGGAAAAGTGCCTGCAATTCAGCCGGTGTTTGCCCCACAAAACAGCCCGTAAGCACGATGCGCATGTCTGGGCGCCTCTTTTTTAGTGCCTTGAGATTGTGCAGTTTATTAAACACCTTATCCTCGGCATGCTTGCGCACCACACAACTGTTGACTACAACCACATCAGCCGCCTCAGCGTTTGGTGCCTCCATATACCCATGTGAGCGAAATCGAACCGACAAACGCTCCGACTCGGCACGATTCATCTGACAACCAATCGTCCAAATGTAATAAGAGCCCATCATCAAAGGCAAACCGTCCAAAGCAGGAAGTTGTTAAACAGGCATAAGTTTTCGCGGTCAAAGAGGCAATTTTTCATATGCTGAGCCCTCTTTTAGCGGTAAACGGCATAAAAGCTATCTCCGTTTTCGGCTTTTATAACCTCGGCGTTTACATCAAATACCGCCTTGATGAGCTCCGGTGTAAGTGTTGTTTTGGCATCCCCCGCGGCGGCAATTTGCCCATCTTTCATAACGATTATGTCATCTGCATATTTGATTGCCTGATTCAGGTCATGTAAGGCCATAACAACGGTAACACCTTTTTCATGGTTTACGCCTGTTACAATTTCCATAATTTCAATCTGAAAATACACATCCAAAAACGTTGTGGGCTCATCAAGGAGTAATACTCTGGGCTCCTGCGCCAATGCCAACGCAAGACAAGCCCTTTGGCGTTCGCCGCCGGAAAGCTCACAAATACGGCGGTTTTCAAAGCCCTTGAGACAAGCCTTTTCTATGGAATACCTGATGGCGGCATCGTCAGCCTCGCTCAAATGGTGAAATGGCTTTCCGTGCGGTGTTCTACCGAACGTTACAAGCCCCAGCACGGATAGATCGGGAGGCATTTCGCTGATCTGATATACACTCGCCACATATTTTGCAAAATCCCTGGCCTTATACTGCGCGATGTTTTTTCCGTCCAAGCATATCGTGCCGCAGGCGGGCTTAAACAGCCTGCTGCATAAGCCCAAAAGTGTACTTTTGCCACAACCGTTTGGACCCAGTATAGCCGTAATCTTGCCGCGCTTGAAAGTGTAGTCAATGTCCCGCAGTATCAGCTTATTTTTATCATAGCCAAACGCTACTTTCTCAATCCGCATAGTAGTAAGATCTCCTAAGCAGCATTATAAATACAATCCCACCGACTACCGTTGCTATAATTCCAACGGGCAATGTCACAGGGGTACCCAGGGCACGACCAAAACAATCCGCTGCTAGAAGAATTAATCCGCCCAAGACCGCTGAGAGCGGTATCAGGTTATAGTGGTTGCCGCCAAAGATTTTTCTTGCGATCAGGGGTGCGAGCAGTCCTAAAAATGCCGTAATTCCTACATTTGTCGCAGCAGTTGCTGCAAGGAACACAGCCACCACAATCAGTATAATTTTGATTTGCAGGACATTTAAACCAAGGCTTGAGGATACCTTATCCCCAAGTGTCAGCACGTTGCATTTACCAGCCAGCAAAACAGCAGCAAACACACCGACTATGCTCAAAGCCGCCGCCGCAATCACCACGTCCTGCTTGGGTACGGCAAGGCTTCCCACAAGTGATAATATTACATTGGTCGCGGCAAAATTCTGCATCACGGCTATTGTCAAAATGACTACCATCAACACGGCATTTACTGCCGCACCGAGAGCCAAAATCCTGCTTGAGCTCACCTCACGGGCATAAGAAAGCCAAAATACCAGCGCAAATATTGACAGGCCGAAAATCACAGCAAGCAGGGGTGACAAAACAATAGATGCCGGCAGGTAAACTGTGGCAATAAGCCCTCCCATAAAACCAGCAGACGAAACACCGATAATAGCCGGATCGGCAAGCTTATTGCGCGTAACCGACTGAAATAGAACGCCTGACACGGCAAGTGCGGCACCGCAGAAAAATGCGACCAGTGTACGCGGCATATTGACGCGAATTAGCGTATTGACCGTCAGGTCATCGCCTGTAAACAGACCCTTAACAATCTGGAAGAAGGAAACGTCTTTGGACCCGGCAGCTATGGAAACGACAAGCAGTATAAGCGTTATAACTATACACGCCGCATAGACTATTGCGGTTGTTGCTGCTTTTTTTTTATCCATTTTTATATCCGCCGGCATAAGGATTAACCTTGCCATCGAAAATATCTAAAACATACTGCATGGCAGAAACATAATCAAATTCCGCCACTATGCCGACTACGCTTTCAGGCAAATAGTAAATGTTGCCATCCTGGACAGCACTTATTAAGTTCCAAGGTGTTGTATCCCAGCATGAATCGTACATGCTCCAAACCTCAGCCGTATTGCCATGCGCCGTACAAAAAATATAATCCGGGTTTAAATTGAGTATAGGAGCCCAGTTATCCGGCTTCAGCAAGACTTGTTTACCTTGAAGTTCATCAATGACATTAATAGCACCGGAATAACTTATTATACTGCCTGCATAAAACCCGCTCCCTGCTATGGAAATGCTTTGTGCGGGCGTACCAAACGGTGCCCCGAATAACACCATAACCCGCGGCTTGTACTCAAGTGAGGCGACCTTTTCTAAAACCCCTCTCTCTTTCTGCTCCAACTCAGAGACTATTTCCATCGCTTTGGTCTTTTGGTTAAAATACTCACCTATTTTGACGATGCTGCTCTTCAGTTCCGGTACACCATTATAATCAAAAAATTTAACCGGTATGCCCAGTGCCTCAAATGACGATTTTATATTGCCGAATGCCTTTTCTGTCGCATCGCTTATAATCACTTCACTCGGATTCAAAAGTGCGATTGCCACATAGTCCGGCTCCATAGCCGTTCCGGCATCAATGTATCTGTCTCTATCGCCGTACTTGGCATCCACTTTATCGAAGTCAACATGCGGAACTCCAGCCACCTCTATCCCCAGGCGATGCAAAATTTCCAAACTTACAGGATCAAGTGCAACAACACAGCTGCCCACCGGCGGAGGAACAATTCTGGTGCATCCTGTGAAGGACGCAAGCGACGTAAGAAACAAAACACAAACGACAAAGGCACTTATCAAAATACCTTTCAATCCGCGTACTTCCGCTTTCATACCACCTGCAGTTTTCACTTTTTACCCCGTTTACGCAATATAATAACTGCCGCCGCAGCGCCCGCCACAGCAAGCACAACCACTATAATTGCGAGCGTTTTCCAATTACCTGCCGCCTTAATGGTTAAGCTTTGCTCCAAAGTAGCCACATAAGGCGTGCCATCCTCTACAATCAGCGCAAAGTATTTTACAGTATAATCACCTGCTTTTTGTGCCGTAAACTGCCTATCTGCCACACTTATGCCCTCGCGCTTTGCACCGGTGCCAACATAGCTTACGCTGTAGCTTAATGCATAAACTCCATCAAAGGAAACCTCAGCAGGCGGAATCGTTATCCGAGAACCCACGGACTGCACGGCACCACCCACTGGCTCATCCGCTTGAATAAGCGGCAAAGCCTGCTGAGCCGAAACGTTTGATGCGCCTGTGAAATAAGCGTTCTCCAAATCAACTTTAACGCTGAAGCTCACAACCGTACTCATCGGGATAATTTTAACCCGCATGAAGAGCTCATCTTTTAGCTGATAACCATCCAAAACAAAAACTGTAGTCGCGTGAAGATTCACGCCGACATAGTTCTCCGTAAGCACCAATGCGGCAACTGCGCACCCGCTTTGTTCCATAAACAAGTCTTCCATGTACTGAGCCGCAGTCAGAGTAAAATACAGCAAGTAACTGCCATTGCGTTTTTCAATATCCACGGTACTTGCGCAAGACGCCTGCGCCATGGCCAAACCTGTCGCGCTTTGCCCGCCTATTGTATAAGCGCAGCGATACATTCCATCCGCATCACCAATCGGGTCAGAGCGTTTTGCATAGACGCTTATGCGCGCTACCCTCTCAACATTTCCGGAAACATATGTTATGCCATCTGATGCTATTGTTTGCGGTGATGCAAAAGTAAGCTCATACACGCCGGCTTTATCAAAGGTTATGGCGTTTTCACTTGTAGTGACAATCTCAGCCACTGAACTTCCGACGGGATAAAAGCTGATTTTGCGCGTTGCCGAAATATCAATATACTGCGTTGTGCCGCCGGCATCCCTGAAGCGGTACATCGGGCGGCATTCCGGCAAGACCAGTGTGTCTCCGACAAACGAGGTTAGCTCATCCGACGTTGTCAAAAACATCTCAAGACCGACCCATATGGTGTAAGTGAGCTCCGATTTTTGCGCACCTTCACCGGCGGAATAGAGCACATTGTACATGGCGACGCGGTTTCTGTCGGGTGCTGGAACGTCGCCAATCACCATCTGTCTGCTTGCAGGTAAGTCGTAACTCACCCAACCTGCGGCACCCAAATAGCTGACGCTCGTGCTGACCAGAACCTCGGTATTTCCGACCTTTGCCGTAGCATCCGGAACTAGTATCAGGCTTCCATAATTTCTTGTGATTTCCGTCGCCATTCCATCGATTGAAAAAGGCGCCGACAGCACTATGATTGCCCTGCTGGCATCGTCATCCGCTGCAAAAGCCGTCCGTGCAATAAAACACGGAAGCGACGGCGCCACAAACACCGTCGCAATCGCAAAGTACAGAAGTGTTATGCAGACTCTTTTTTTCATAATGTATTATATGTTACGGGTCATTCATCGTAACCTGAGCATTGTCAATATCCAACTTTAGCCTCAAATCAGCAGGACTCGTGGATTCTCCTCCATCCGTAGAGTACGTTACCTGCACGTATACTATTCCAAGGTTTGATTTGTCCGTCGTGGAAAATGTCAACTCGGCGCGTTTATATTCTCCGTCATATACCAACTCGGCATCTAAATAAACTTCTCCATCAATATCCATGTATTTGAAGAACACTATTGCTGAATCTATATCGTCTATTGCCACTGAACCACCCATTGGAGGCTGTAGTGTCTCCGGCTGGAAATAAACATACAGCTTGATAGATTCGGCTTCGACTTTTATATGCGCATATTCACAAAAAAGAGGATACATCATGGAAGGACTTTCAGTGATAGTATTAGTACTCCACGCTAAAGTAATAACGTCATTGCCCCTATACTGACCTGGAAAACCTCGAACTAAGTACATACGCCCAACAAAACGGAACTCCGGCTCAGACGAGGTCTCAACATTTGATGATAAATCCAATTTCAGTCTCAACGTAACCGGTCCGTCAAATTCCATCGGCCCATCAAATTCCATCTGTAAGGTTGTATACTCGTCCAAGCCATCCAGCGAGAATTTTATGCTTAAAACTTCAGTATCATCGTCATAAGACCTTTCCACATCTGCAAACTCGTCACCTGCCAAATAACTTATTTCTTTTACATCGTTGGGACATACTGGTATGTTCATGATATCAAAAGGTATAAAATACATGGTAATATCAATATGGTCATCCATAACACTTACGTAAGCTTTCTCGTACAAAAGCTTCGCCATCATAGATGGCCGATCTTCGTTTTCGTGCCATGCCGCAGCATCTACGAGGTAGCTTTTGCCGAGTTCATAACCCTCCGGCGGAAATGTATCCGTAGGATCAGGTTCATCATTGGGACATGCTACATTGCATGCTCCCATGACGGCCATAATTGCCACCGCTAAAGCAGTTAATACTATCTGTTTGACTGTTTTTTTTGTGAACATGCTACACCTTTCCCAAACCATATTTTGAACCGCCCATTTATGATGGACAGGGCGCTTATCGACATTTTTTTCAAGATAACTCTACAGCATATCCTTGCAGTATATCATACTTTTCCGCCACCTCGTATTTTTGCGTTCGTTTGATGTCAATGGGAAGAAAAACAAACTCATCAAAGAACATCATGGAGATAATCGCAAAAGTTGTCTTGAAAGCGGCATAAGCTAAAAGTTGATTTCAGGTCTTTGTTAAACGCAATGAGAATGTACTCAGAACAACAACTGAAGTCTGTGAAAACAACGACTCAAGCCTGTGAAAACAGCGACTCAAGCCCGTGAAAACAGTAACATATCTGCTGAATAATTGTATGCGTACATGGTATAATGCAGGGATAATAGCAATCAGAACATCAAATCAGAATAGTACACATTCAGTTCTTATCTGATACGAAATATTTTGAATTGAAACTCTTAAGAGAAAATTACAGTAGTCGAAAACATAACCGCCACAGCGGTAGATAGTCGAGGCAAAACATATGTTTAATTGGTTAAGCGGCGACTCCAACAAACGCGAACTTAAAAAGATAGCACCCATCATAAAGCAAATAAATGACATTGAGCCCGAGTTTCAAAAATTAAGCGATACTGAACTGAAGGAAAAGACCGCCAGTTTCAAAGAACGCCTAGCAGAGGCAACTGCAGGGCAACGAAAAGATATTGAAGCCGTAAAACAGGAGTTGGCAGAAACCCAAGCATGCCTTGGAACGCTTGACGATATGAACCGTAAAACGGAAATATCGCTGCAGTGCAAGCACCTGCAGGACAAGATAAGCGACCTCGATAAAACATTACGTAAAGCAGAAAATGCTTTTCTGGACGTGTTGCTGCCCGAAGCCTTTGCCACGGTGCGTGAGGCTGCACGCCGCACCATACGTCAGCGCCATTATGACGTGCAACTCATTGGCGGCGTTGTTTTACACCACGGTCGCATCTCGGAAATGCGCACCGGTGAAGGCAAAACGCTGGTCGCCACTCTGCCGCTTTATCTGAACTCCCTGAGCGGACGCGGTGCACACCTCGTGACGGTGAATGACTACCTTGCCAGACGCGACCCGTATTGGATGGGTCCTGTTTTCCAAGCGCTTGGCGTCAGTGTTGCCAGTATCTACCCGATGCAATCGGAGGCAGAGCGTCAGCCGTCACGACTGTTTGAGCCGACATACGACAGTGAAAAAGAGAATGACCCATGGCGCCATTTCAAACCGATTACACGCAAAGAAGCCTACAGAGCCGATATCACATACGGCACATCGGCTGAGTTTGGCTTTGACTACCTGCGCGATAACATGGCTGTTGACCTTAACCAGACCGTTCAGCGTGAGCTTAATTTTACTATCGTAGATGAGGTGGACAACCTGCTAATTGATGAGGCGCGCACGCCCCTCATCATCTCCGCCCCAGACGTAGAGTCCAGTCAGCGCTATCAGATTTTCGCCCAACTTGTTCAGCAACTCAAGGGCGTGATGATTAAGGGCAAAGCCAGCGAATACGAGGATGACGCCTCACAGGCAGGTGCCGATTATACCTACAATGAGAAAGACCGCAGCGTTGTCCCCACTGATGCCGGTTTTGCACACATTGAAGGACTGATTAAACGTCAGGGACTGCTGAAATCTGATAGTCTGTATGACCCGCAAAATGCCGACCTGATGCGCCATTTGCGCAACGCGCTCACCGCCAAGGAGTTCTACAAGCGAGACCATCAATACATGGTAAAAGATGGTGAAGTGCTCATCGTTGACGAATTCACCGGACGCGTTTTGGTAGGCAGGCGTTATTCAGAGGGACTGCATCAGGCTATTGAAGCCAAGGAGCACGTCAAGGTTCAACAGGAAACCAAAACATTCGCCACCATTACAATTCAGAATTACTTCCGTATGTATGCCAAGCTATCCGGTATGACCGGTACGGCAGTCACGGAAGCTGAAGAGTTTGCCAAGATTTACAAGCTTGAGGTGGTTGTTATTCCAACCAACAAGTCGCTTGAGCGCGAAGACCACGGCGATTTTATTTATAAAAACACTGATTCCAAATTCAAGGCGCTGGTAAAAGAGGTAGAGGAGGTTCACAAACAGGACCGTCCCGTACTCATCGGCACCGTGGCTATTGAAAACTCAGAAATTATAAGCAACATGCTCACGCGCCGCGGCATCAAGCACAATGTACTTAATGCCAAAAAACACGAGCAGGAAGCCCTTATCATCTCCGAGGCCGGTAAGCCCGGAGCAGTCACTGTAGCCACCAATATGGCAGGACGCGGCGTGGACATTATTCTTGGCGGAAAGCGCCCTGAAGACGGCGATGAAAAAGCCACAGCAGCATGGCAGGTGCGGCACGATCAC
>WQXK01000016.1 GCA_009784845.1 Dehalococcoidia bacterium
AGCGGCTTGATAGATACGAGGCGGCAGAACAACTACGCTTGGAAAATGAGAGTGGTTTGCCTGTGAAGGCGCTTTGTCATGATAAGCCTAAACAGCTTGAAATGACGGAGCGGAGAGCCAGCACAACAGATCCTGAAGCAGGGTTTCTGCATCGTCCCGGTAAACCACACGGCATGCACTATCTTGACCACCAGAGTATAGATGCGAAAAACGGGATAATCGTGGATGTAGCTGTAACCCCGGGGAATGCGACCGATGCGTCTCCGTATTTAGACAGAATCCAATGTATACGTGATTTTGGGATAACGATAGAAGCTGTCGGTGTTGACAGTGCCTATGATATTAGCCTTGTACATCAGGAATTGTCCGAAAGCAATATAGAGATTTACACTCCTAAAAATAACGAGGTACCTCAGAGTAAGGTTGAATTCAAGAGAGAAGATTTCAGATACGATGACAAGGAAGACGTTTTTGTCTGCCCGGCTGGTAATAGACTTGCGCTGAAACAGCTTAATCGTAGTGAATGGAATGTCTCTCATGAATATTTGGCAAAGAGGCCAGATTGCCGGAATTGTTTGTTACGGGAGAAATGCCTTGCCCCAAGCCAGAAATGCCGACGTTTACAGGTCAATATTTTTGAAGCTGCGGTCAAAAACAGTCACAAGAAAGACGGTGCGCCGGAACATAGGAGAGCCTTAGCACTACGGCAGATATGGTGAGAAGGTACATTCGCAGCGCAGAAAGCTAGGCATAACTTACGGCGGTTACATCGTCGTGGTCTTAAGGCCGCCGAAGAACACTGCCTATTATCTGCCGTAGCGATAAATCTCAAGAGAATGGTGAAATGCATGAGGGAGAAGCCATCGCACTTTTACCATGGTGCCAGCTTATCTTTCAAAAGTGCACCTATTTACATTGGTTTCACGCTTTTCCCGACAAATGCATGACTTTGTCAACAGCTCCATTTTTACCCCGTTGCACGATGAGAGAAGTGATTATTCAGCCCATTTTCACCATATGTTTTTGGGTATACGCCTTATACCAAAGATTGCTATCACGGCTCATTTGTGTTAGTATCCGTAGTTCCCAAAGCAATCACAAAAAGGGGGGATACTATTTTGCTTAAGATCTATTTAATTGACGTTACCAATCGCGATGGCGTACAAACTGCACGGTTGGGCTTATCCAAACTCGAAAAGACCATGATAAATGTCTACCTGGACGAAATGGGAGTTTTTCAAAGCGAATTCGGATTTCCAACCACACGCCACGAGCAATACTACCTGCAGGCCAATCTGGAGATGGTGCAGCAGGGCATACTTAAAAACATAATACTCAGCGGATGGATTCGTGGTATCGTAGAAGATGTTGAACTTGCCGTAAAGAGAGTGCCAGGCATCAAACATCTCAATCTGTCGCAGTCCACATCAAACCAGATGATAGACGGCAAATTTCAGGGGCGTAAAACGCGCGATGATATCATAGGTGAGATGACCGCTGCGGTGGATGCGGCACTTTCCCACGGCATACAGAGTGTCGGGGTAAATGCCGAAGACGCCTCACGTACCGACGTAGACTTTCTTGTCAAATACGGGCAGGCTGCCAAAGCGCATGGGGCAGCACGTCTGCGCTATTGCGATACGCTCGGATATGACAATCCATTCTCCATATATGAAACCGCCCGTACGCTGGCACAACAGGTGCAACTTCCCATCGAAATCCACTGCCATGGTGATTTGGGTATGGCGGTTGCAACCTCAATAGCCGGTGCCAAAGGCGCAATTGATGGAGGGCAGGACGCGTATATCAACACTACCGTCAATGGTATCGGCGAACGTGCCGGCAACGCTGATCTGGTTTCGGTTATTCTCGCTATCACCAAGTCAAAAGACTTTGGCAAGAAATATCAACTCGCAGGCGACGTCAAGCTGGACACAGCTTGGAAGATCGCCCAATTCTCAAGTTATGCTTTCGGAGTGGAAATCCCCATAAACCAGCCGGGTGTAGGTAAAAACTGCTTTGCGCATGCCTCCGGTATACATGCCGACGGCGTGCTTAAGGATCCTCAGAATTATGAACTCTACAGCTATGAAGAGTTGGGACGCGGCGAACCGGTGCTGGTGGAAACAGGGCGCGAAATTTGCACCGGACAATACAGCGGCATATCCGGCTTTCGCCACGTCGTAGACGTACTATCCAATAAAATTCCGGAGGATATCACCCTGCCGGAAAGCAAAGAGGAAGCCAACAAGATACTTGAACTTGTACGCTATGCCAACGTGGAAACGCATAAGCCACTGGTAGAAGATGAGTTAATGTTTATCTGCCAATATCCTGATATTGTGCGCAAGCTGCTCACCATGGCGCCATTGGCATAACCGGTACTTACAGCACCTATTTCGTAATATTCTTCTTTTGTTCTCATGCTCACGCCCGCGTCTTTCTAACCGCATCCAGTTTCGACTGGAAAGTAACGTAATGCGGAAGTTTCAGATGAGATATAAAGCCGTTCATTTCCAAGCTGTCACCATGCATTAATACGAACTCTTCATTTTGAGTCGGATATGGGCCGCCGTGATCAAGCTCTCGGTCAATGACAGCCATGGAAATCGCCTTGGTCTCATTTCTGCCGAAAACCGCACCATAACCGACGGCCAGTTTCAATTGTTCCTTATCATCTGCCTTGTTAAAACATTCCACCTCTGTGAGCAATACCTCGCCTATATAAATCTCCTCTTGCTCATCCAGCGGATACGGCACACAAAGCTCCACATACAATCAGCAATGCCGCCAGTGCCTGGAAAATCCTGCTCTTTCGCATGTGTTTTTTCATTTCTCCTTATTTTTTGTTTTAACAGTCGACTTTTTACTGTTGCTGATATTGTAAGGTCCATTTGTAAAACCAATACTCATTTTTGTAAAAACCATGTAAGATTAATGTGAAATAAAGGTAAAAGAATGACTGCTCCATGGTCATTACGAATGGTTATTGATTTTTGAAGCGTGTCGCAAAGGAGCATTTACCACTGTTAATTTCCGCCGCAGTTTACGCCACCAGGTTTTTGCCGGCGCATTCTTTCAGTTGACAGAAAACAAAACTCCGAAAAAATGGAATGCGATGTCACATTTTCGGAGCCCGCAGGATTTGCGGTATGGCTGGTTGAGCAAGTTCATGAAATTTGCTGCCATTGGATGGGGTGTGTAGATAAGTTCGAACAAATAGCTAACAAGTGCTCTTTGTACTATCATATAGGGTATGAAAGACGCGAAAATAACATTGGAGCCTATAGGCTACGTGCGTAACGCTGTCAAGAGCACGCCCCGACCTGAGCATGACTGGAGCGGCATAGTGTCTGAAATAGAAATACTGCCATCATGGCAAGATGGCTTAGCGGAACTGGGGCAATTCTCGCATGTTACAGTGATCTACTGGGCGCATCAGGCCACTGATAAAACAAAAATGGCCTTGCGTGTGTTTTTTCGCGGCGAGCCAACGCTGCCAAAAGTAGGCGTTTTTGCATCCCGTTCGCCTTACCGTCCCAATGCGTTGTGCCTCAAAGTGGCAAAGCTGTTATCCGTTGAGCGCAATATATTGCAAGTGCAGAATCTTGATGCATTGGATGGCACGCCGGTACTCGATATTAAGCCTTTCATTCCGACAAGTGACGCACCATTAGATGCGCATGTGCCTGACTGGAGTCGGCGTAACAGTGAAAGCCAACAACGTCGCTGAAAGCGTGCGCCGCATATACCAAAAGCCTGTTTGAGCGCATCGTCCCGCAGTGTTGTTTGAGCAGCTTATGCTCGCATGCCGGCAGAAAGCCGAACTCAGTCGACTGACGTGCGGTTAATCCACGTTTGCCGGTCGCGAATATCGCGGTCAAAAAGCAGCCGGTTAAGCAGCAGTTCTGCCAAGGGTATGTCCCTGCTGATGGAAACGCGCGAGCCGATCAGGCGTTTCATGGCTCCCATTGAAGCGATAACAAAAAGACCAATGGTCACGGCCAGTCTGTCTTCTGCGCCAATGCGGGATGAGGCAAACCAACTCCAGGCAAACCAACTCCATAACGGAAGCGTCAGAAAACACATAAAAACACCGACGGCCATCTGCTTGAAAACAGCCGGGAAGTAGGCTGTGAACAATATAATAAGTCCCAAAAGCGGCGAAACGGCAAAAATTACACCAAGTGTGGTAATCATACCCTTTCCGCCATGAAAGCCGATGAAGACAGACCAGTTATGCCCGGCAACAGCGGCAAGTCCGACGGCCATCTGCTGCCATACCTCCATACCCAGCCAATAAGCAATGAAAAAGGCCAGAGTGCCTTTTCCCATGTCGAATAACCCCACCGCTATGGCAAGCCACTTGGATGTTGTCTGCGCCACATTGGAGGAGCCCACATTACCGGTGCCGATTTTGCGTATGTCAGCACCAGTGGCCCACCTGACACACAGGTACGCCGCCGGTATGGAGCCTAACAGGTAGGCCCCTAGCAGTAACAAAACAAACCTAAGCCACAAATCCATCTTTTAATCCAAATAAGGCGGCAATTTTATGCCGCGCTCACGCGCTGTCTGAATAAGGCTCTCACTGCACTCAGCAGGCACACCGGCGTCCCCAAGAAGAACCTCCGTTGCATCGTCAATGCCGTGGAAATCACTGCCGCCCGTGGTAATCAGGTTGAAACGGCGCGCCAAAGCCAGAATATCAGCGCGCTGCTCGGATGAATAATTCTTATAGTAGCACTCCAAACCAGCCAGCCCGCACTCAACCAGGCGGGATAACAAAGGCACAACGTCACCTGCGTAGGTTGGGTGCGCCAGTACGGGCAATCCACCGCTTTGCAGTATTAAGGCCACCGCTTCCTCAGGCGTGACTTTTATGCGTTCCACATAGGCAGGACAACCCTGCCCCAGGTAGCGCACAAAGACCTCCTGAAATGAGGAAACATAACCCTTCTCCATCAAAGCCTGCGCAATATGCGGCCGACCGATGCTGCCGTCACCTGCCAGTTGTTTAACACGCTCAAGACTAATATCCAGTCCCAAATCATGTAGCTTTGCCACCATGGCAAAAGCGCGGTCGTGCCGGGAGTCATTTAGTGCTGCCATTTGCTGTAAAAAGTGAGCATCCGACGTGTCGATAAAATACCCCAGTACATGCACTTCACTGCCCGGGGCGTGCGTACTGATTTCCACACCGGGAATGATTTTCAAAGAGGGGACGTCTCGTGCCGCAACCTGTGCCTCAGCCACGCCGCCTACCGTGTCATGATCGGTGATAGCCAGCAGCGTCAGACCGCTTTGCGCTGCCAGCCGCACCAGTTGCGCTGGCGTAAAGCGACCGTCTGATGCATTCGTATGCACATGCAGGTCGATTTTGGCATTCATACAGATACGTCTCCTGCTATATGCGGGCAACCGTGGATTGAACATAAATTGGCATATTCATTACACGTTCACAACGTGCTGCAGTCTTTCAATGCCTGTGGCATGCCCGCTACGTTCGTCTATGTCCGTCAGTATGGCATTGAACACAACCCTGTGCTCATTCGCCACCATCATGCGATGCGGTATTTGTGTCAGAAAGCGCTGCAGCACAACCTGATTGTCATCACCGATGATGGAATTGAGCGGACCGGTCATGCCGATATCCGTGACAAATGCCGTACCCCCCGGCAATACCTGCGCATCAATGGTACCGACATGCGTGTGTGTGCCCAAAACAGCACTTACGCGCCCGTCAAGGTAGCGCGCCAAAGCCATCTTTTCTGAGGTGGCCTCGGCATGAAAATCGATGATTATTGTTTTTACCTCAGGCGAAAGCTCCGTCAGTAACAGATCCATACCGCGGAAAGGGTCGTCATAGCTGGCGGTAAAAAAGGTGCGTCCGATGAGATTGACCACTGCTACATTGTCAATGGTGAAGTATCCCTTGCCCGGCACGCCCGGCGGATAATTCAACGGACGAATGATCGGCACGCGTCCGTCAAGGTACGGATAAATATCCTTCTGCGCCCAGATATGATTGCCCGATGTGATGACATCAACCCCGCATTGCAGCAACTCCTCCGCCGTAGACGGAGTGAGACCAATGCCGCCGGCCAAATTTTCGCCGTTGGCCACCACCAGGTCGATACTAAGATCGCCTTTCAGGTCCGGCAAAACCGCTTTAACGGCATCGCGCCCCGGCTTGCCGATGATATCACCAATTGAAAGTACTTTCATAAAACAAGCTACTTGGCAAAATCGGTTGCACGAGTTTCGCGAATAACGGTAACCTTAATCTGACCCGGATAGGTGAGACTCTCCTCAATCTTTTTGACGATATCGCGCGCCATACGCATGGAGGCAAGGTCATCCACCTCCTCAGGCTTGACTAAAATGCGCACCTCGCGCCCTGCTTGTATGGCATAGGCTTTCTCAACTCCCTTAAACCCGTCGGCAATTTCCTCGAGGCTCTTAAGCCGCTTGAGATAGCTTTCCATGCTTTCGCGGCGTGCACCCGGTCGGGCGCTGGAAATGGCGTCAGCCGCCGAAACCATGAAGCCCCAGACGCTGATATCCACCACGTCAAGGTGATGCTCGGCCACACCGCGCACCACATCCTTGCTCTTATCCCACTGCTTTACCAAATCGGCGCCGATGCTGGCATGCGTACCCTCAACTTCACGATCCACTGCCTTGCCCAGGTCATGCAAAAGTCCGGCCTTTTTGGCAATGACAACGTTGGCGCCCAACTCTGAGGCGATCATGCCGCAGATGCTGGCAACCTCCATGGAGTGAGCCAGTACGTTTTGACCATAACTGGTGCGGTACTTAAGCCGCCCCAGAAGTTTGATGAGTTCAGGATGCAGTCCGTGCACACCGACCTGGAAGACGGCCTGCTCGCCGGCTGCCACCATGGTTGCTTCCACCTCTTCACGTGCCTTGTTGACCAACTCCTCAATACGGCTGGGATGTATGCGCCCGTCAAGAATAAGCTTGGTGAGTGCCTGACGTGCTATTTCGCGCCGTACAGGATCAAAACTGGAAATGGTTACCGCCTCAGGGGTATCGTCAATGATGAGATCCACACCCGTGGCCTGCTCCAGGGCACGTATGTTACGTCCTTCGCGCCCAATCAAACGACCCTTCATTTCATCGCTTGGCAAGGGCACTGTCGAGGCGGTGATTTCGGCCACAACCTCGGAGGCATTGCGCTGAATAACCGACGAAAGGATGTCGCGCGCCCGCTCGTCAGCCTCATCCTTTAACTGCTGCTCCCATTCACGCAGGCGTCTGGATGACTCTGTGCTCAGTTCTTCAGACATCTGCTCCAGCAAGATTTGCTTAGCTTCATCACACGAAAGACGTGAAACAGCCTCGAGTTCTTTCAGTTGCTTTTCCTTGATCCCCTTCAACCCTTCGCGGGCAACCTCCAACTCTTTCTCTTTCTGATCCATCTGACGATGGCGGGCCTCAACCTCATCCAGCTTGTTGTCAAGATGAGTTTCTTTTTGCGCCATGCGGTTTTCCTGCCGCTGCAATTCGGCACGACGTTCACGTGCTTCATTTTCAGAGTTAACACGGCTCTTATCAATTTCAACACGCGCATCCGAAATAATGTTCTTGGACTCATTACGTGCCTCTGCCAGAATTCTGGCAGCACGCTTCTGCCCCGCACGAATTTGGCGGTTGGCATAAAAGCCGCGCGACATTAAAACGGCAATTCCGCCGCATACCAAACCGATAATAAAACCTGCCAAAATGCCAAGCACTGTATCAACCATATGTTCTACTTAACCCCCATTTCCTATTATCCCTAAATACCTGTTAGGGAATGTTTTATTAGTTATTCCAAAAGTCCTTCTTTTTCATGGACAATTTCCTGCCACAGGCGCCTTACACTGGGTCTAATTGCGTCATAATCATAGCCACGCCGCATCAAATATTGCGCAAGCTTGAGGCTGAACTCTTTATAATCACACCCGCGCAACAGGCGCGCTTTTTTCAGCCCGGCCATATAGGCGCTTTCGCCATCATCGATGGCAGAAGTGGCCTCCTGTGCCACGTCCAATGCCACACCCTTGCGGCGCAATTCCGCCTGAACCAAACGCTGCCCCCGCGGGCGAAAAGCCTCGCGGTTTTCAGCCCAATAGCGCGCAAACGCAGCGTCGTCCACCACTCCGCTCAGACGCAGGTGATCAAGCGCCTGCATTATAACACCACAGGCAAATCCTTTTCGCGTCAGGCTCTGGCGCAGATCAAACTCGCTGCGCGGACGGAATGATATTAGGCGCTCTGCGGCGCAAATTGCCATACGCAACTTATTTGCCTGAGACAACTCCTCAATCTGCGCGTCATCCAACTCGTTTTTCGGGCGCAGTCCTGCCTCCAAAGCCACAGCGGGCTCAAGGCTGAAAGCATATTGTCCATCCAGATAAACTTTCACCTTTGGAGAGCGACCTTTGCTACCTACCAAGCGTGTTATAAGTGCCACATAAACCTCATAAAAACAAAATAAGCCGAGACACTGACGCGCCTCAGCTTAATCACCACAGGTAACAGACCACAAACCCCTGTTCGTCAGGGGTGTAGCCGGTCATTCATTTTCGGTTAAACCGACGTTGCTGGAGGTGACAGCTGTAGCCCTTACCTTTTGCTCAATTTCCCGAGCCACCTCGGGGTTTTGCGCGAGGTAATTCTTGGCGCTCTCTCTACCTTGTCCCAGGCGAACGTCACCATATGAGAAAAATGCCCCTGCTTTCTTTATGACATCCAGCTTAACACCCAACTCCACCAAATCACCCTCACGGCTGATACCGCAAGAGAACATGATGTCAAACTCAGCCACACGGAAAGGAGGCGCTACCTTGTTTTTAACGATTTTGGCTTTAACATGCGTGCCAGTTGCCTTGTCGCACTGCTTGATGGTCTCAACCCTGCGCAGGTCAATACGTATCGAACTGTAGAACTTAAGCGCGCGCCCGCCGGGGGTTACCTCCGGACTGCCGTAAACAACACCCACCTTTTCACGAAGCTGATTGATGAAGATTACAGCGGTACCGGTGCGTCCAATGGTAGCGGTAAGCTTACGCAAAGCCTGCGACATCAAACGCGCCTGCAATCCTACGTGGGCATCGCCCATATCACCCTCAATTTCAGCACGGGGCACCAGCGCCGCAACGCTATCAATCACAATGACATCAACAGCATTGGAACGAACCAGTGTCTCGCAGATTTCGAGGGCTTCCTCCCCTGTGTCGGGTTGTGAGATTAGCAAATCATTCAGATTGATTCCGCATATTTTGGCGTAATTCGGGTCGATTGCGTGTTCGACGTCAATATACGCCACCTTGCCGCCCAGTTTCTGTGCCTCAGCAATAATATGCTGAGCCAAAGTGGTTTTGCCAGAGCTTTCCGGTCCATAGATTTCGGTTATGCGACCGCGCGGAATCCCGCCTACACCCAGCGCTATATCCAGTGCTATCGAACCACTGGGGATAACAGCTATCTGAGCAGGTGTGTTGCCATCACCAAAACGCATTATAGCGCCCTGACCAAATTGCTTTTCAATCTGGTCAATGGCTAACTCAAGTGCCTTGTCTTTCTCTGTGGTCATATTCGCCTGCCGACATAATACCATAGCCCGCGCAAATGTTACAAGGTGTCGTACAAAGCCAAATCTATTTGAGCCGTACAATTGCTATAAGCACTTTGAGGTGATAATATCAAACAATCAGAGCAGTTAAAAATCAATAGTCCAAAATGTATTACAAAACCGAATCGAGTATGCAATTGAGCACACGACCAAATCCCACCAAATGCCACGGAACGATTTTCAACTGGGGCGAGCGTACTTTCGTCATGGGGATTATCAACCTCAGTCCGGATTCCTTTTCAGGCGACGGACTGCTTTCGACAGATGCCGCCGTAGAGCAGGCATGCAGCTTTGCATCGCAGGGAGCAGATATAATCGATGTGGGAGGTGAGTCCACGCGCCCCGGCTCAACCCCTATCCCCAGCGCAGAAGAAATTGACCGTCTGGTGCCCGTCATCCAGCATATTAGCCGAAGGATTGACGCGCCGGTTAGCATCGACAGCTATAAATACGATGTTGTGCAGGCGTGCCTGCACGCCGGTGCTCATATAATTAATGACATATGGGGGCTGCGACACGACCCGCGCCTTGCCGAGTTGGCATCTGAGTACAGCGCGCCAATCATACTTTCCTCAAACCAAACAGCACAGCCATGCACGGGAGATATTATGGAGGCAATAAAGGCGGACCTAAGCCGTGCCATAGACATATGCCACCGGGCTAAAGTGCCCGATGAGCATATCTTGGTTGACCCGGGGATTGGGTTTGGTAAAACACAGGTGCAAAATCTTGAAATTGTGCGCCGGTTAGATGAGTTGCACACGTTGGGTTATCCCATCGTATTGGGCACGTCGCGTAAAAGCATGCTCGGCGCCGTACTCGAGCAATCGGCAGACAAGCGGCTACCCGGCACGGCAGCAACCTCAGCGATTGGTATTGTGCAGGGAGCCGATATCATCCGCGTGCATGACGTGCATTTCTTAGCACAAATGGCTAAAATGTGTGATGCAGTGATACGAGGAGGTTAATTGTGAGTACTGAATCTGTCTCGGTATATTTAGGGCTGGGCTCCAATATTGGGGAGCGTGAGCAAAATTTGAATGCCGCATTGCATTTCATCGCTCAAAGGCTGAATGTGGACCAGTTGTCATCCGTATACGACACGGCACACGAGGACAACCCTGACCAGCCGCATTTTCTTAACATGGTGGCACATGCCTATACCTCGCTTGAGCCCCTGCCTCTGCTGACGTTGCTGAAAGGCATTGAAAACAAGCTGGGACGCACCCCTGCCAAACGCTACAGCCCGCGTACTATTGACATAGACATTCTCTATTACGGCAACCAAATACTCAATACACCGGAACTTACCATTCCGCATCCGCGCATAACCGAGCGCGCTTTCGTACTGACGCCGCTGGCAGAAATCGCCCCCAACTTAACTCATCCATTGAGCGGTAAAACAACCAGTCAAATGCTGGCACAACTCAAAAAAGGGGTTCAGGGCATTTTCAAGTTCACCGAGCCTCAGGCAGAAAAGGTCAAGACTGATGTACCAAATAACGGTTGAGCAACACTTTGATGCCGCGCATGCCCTGCGAGGATATCAGGGGCAATGCGAGAATTTGCACGGGCACCGCTTCAAAGTGCTGGCACGCATACAGGCAGATGAGTTGAATGAAATCGGGCTGGCGTATGATTTCCGTGCGCTAAAGGCACACCTTGGTCATGTGCTGGAAAAATTCGACCACGCCTATCTGAATGAGGTTGCCCCATTCGACCGCATCAATCCATCATCGGAAAACATAGCCCGTACCATTTATGATAAACTGGCGCCCTGCATCGAGGGCGTTAAACTGGTTTCTATAGAGGTGTGGGAGTCACCGGAAAGTGCCGCGGAATATCGTCCGTCGTAACACACCAGAGGATATTTTATGAGAAGAATTATTGTCGGGTCGGTTGCTGCTTTTATGGTGGTCATAATCTGTATGGCTTATTTCGGCACTGTAAATAGTCGCGATATTAAATGGAATCAAATGCCGGATGGCATATTATATGAGGTCTACATTGCCGGCAATACCTGGCCTGATCGTTGTTATGCCAGCACATATGAGATTATTGATACTAAAACAATTAACTTCCCTGAAGGATACTGGGTGTTTGAGCCGAGCAAAAAACTCTTCGGCAGCACGTCTTGGGTATATCATCAGGCCGAAACCAAAGGCGACGAAAACCACCAGTATACCGTCACGCGTATTAGCACCACCGTCAAGGAATAATTTTCTGTTGCCGTGGCAATACCTATGTTACCAATGCATATCTCATTGTAAAAAAGTTGCATTGTATTACGCTTTGTGCCAAAATATGCTCGCGAATATTTCCGTATCATAACGAAATGCAATTAAGTTCAATAGAGGTCACGCGTACGCAGGCAAGTTCTCACGGGTTAAACTCGTGGGCTGTGGTCATTTCTCGCGCATGCAATCTACTTGCCCCATTTTTGCTCTACTCTTTTTTCTTTCTCATTATTTAAACCCGAACAAAAGGCACACCTCTCTTTTAAAAGAGAGGTGTGCCTTTTAATTATCTGAGATTACAAGTTGCTCTTAAGCAGCTTTTGATATATGGACCGACTCAATTTAAAAATATTAAGGAGGATTCAATGGAAAAAACTTCATCAGGGCTTCAGGAAAATGTTGCAGGTCTTTTGTGCTATATATTCTGGATTGCCAGTATCTTTTTTCTGCTGACAGAGAAAGAGAATAAAACTGTACGCTTTCACGCTATTCAATCTCTTTGCTTATACGTCGCAGCAATTGCAATATCAATTGTGATATCCATATTGAATGTCATATTTATGGCAATCAATGCTTCGCTTGGTTTTATAAGTATGCTCTTATGGTTTGTCTTTGGTTTTGGAATATTCATCATTTGGGTACTCCTCATAATCCGTACATATCAAAGCAAGCTGTGGCAATTACCCATCATTGGTAATATGGCTGCCAAGTGGGCCGGTATCTAGAAATTTAGGTAATACATAGAATGAAAAGAAAACTTTTGGCATTGGCTTTTGCTTTGGTACTGGCGCTTTCGCTTGTCGCTTGTGGCGGCGGTGGAGGCGGCGGTAATGGCGGAGGCGGTAGCAGCGACAAGTTTGATTACGACAATGGTGGCGCCTATGTTGCGAGCCATCTCACAGGTAATTATTCCATCACATACAGGTATACATATGATGGAGATGATTATCTTGACGTAACTTTCACAAAAACATCCGCTGGATACTTCTATGGCCTGAATGATTCTGGCTTTTTGTACATCAAAAACGGTGATAAGTTCGACACATACTGGGACTTAGGCGATGGTTTTGAAAAGTCAGATTTTTTTGACCCTATTACAGAGAATGAGGTCATGGAAAAAATGCTTTTCTTTAATTGGATGTGGTACTACGATGACTATTCATCCGACATGAAAAAAGATGGAACTCAAACAATTGCAGGTCGTAATTGTGACAAATACACGTATCAAATTGCTGGCTGGGGTGTGGCCTATAAGCAAGTCGTTTGTATTGATAAGCAAACCGGTGTTTGTCTTAAGTGGGCTTTTGACATGGCTTCAGTCCAAGGAAGCGGCAGTTTTTCCTTCGAGTGCACCGAGTTTAAAACAAGCGGTGTAACCCTTCCGGCTTACAACTAGTTATCACTAATTTGGTAAAAAGCAAATAGTAAACCGCTCATTAGACGATGAGCGGTTTACTATTTTGAGAGGGTATATGGGTAGCAATTCTGCTCAAAGCGCTCCTCTGCACCTGAGCTCTAATTCAAGCAAAAGACATGTCACATATCACAGGCAAAAACACACTCTGACAAACAGGAAATAGGCTCACGATCATCGCAGCGTAAAAATCAGCCAAAAAGGAATATCATGCTAATCAGTTCAAATAGGCATCATTGCATCACGCTCGTGTTCTATCCTCAAAACGCCTTTTGTTAAGCCAAAAAGGCGCATTTGACCACAGCCACATACCTTGCTATAATTACCTTTCGTCAATCGGAGGTGCTATTATTTACGCAATAATTGAAACTGGCGGAAAACAATACAAGGTCACTCCCGGCAAAAGTGTTCGGGTTGAGGCGCTGGCAGTTGATGACGGCGACAACGTGGAACTTGATCGTGTGCTGGTTATCGGCGACGGCGACAAACTGATTGTAGGCAAGCCCATTATTGAGGGTGCCAAGGTGGTCGCTACTTCCAATGGCAACGGCTTGGGTACAAAAGTCTATGGCATGAAATACAAAGCCAAGACGCGCTACAGCCGCCGCATTGGGCATCGTCAGGTATTCACCGAGCTCACAATCAACAGCATCAGCGGTGCCGGCATGCAGTCCGGTGCAGAAACCAAGGCGGAAAAGCCCGCCGCGAATGAAGAGGTAACTGAAAATGGCTCATAAGAAAGGCGCGGGGACTTCCCGTAACGGACGCGACAGCAAGCCTAAGATGCTCGGCGTAAAACGTTTTGGCAGTGAGGCTGTTACATCCGGCACTATTTTGGTACGTCAAATGGGTACCCACATCAAACCGGGCAACAATGTGGGCATCGGTCGCGACCATACCATCTATGCCACAATCGACGGCGAGGTCAAGTTTGAGCCTGCCGGCAAAAATCGCAAAAAGGTCTGCGTTTACGCTGCTGAGAATTAAGCCATGAAAGATACGATTCATCCGAAGTATTATGAAGATGCCAAGGTAAGTTGCTCCTGCGGTGCCACTTTCACGACAGGTTCAACCAGAAAAGAACTTCGTGTGGAGCTTTGCAGTGCCTGCCATCCTTTTTACACAGGCAACAAACGCATCGTAGACACCGCTGGACGCGTTGAGCGCTTCAATCAGCGCTATGCCAAGAACGTCCAGAAATAAGGCAACTCAACAGGATTATTACCAGAAAGGAGCGGGGCATTTAACCGCTCTTTTTTGTTTAGAGGATTTCACTATGGCAGAAAAATTCAGATACGGCGGACAGGCGGTAATGGATGGGGTGATGATGCGCGGAGCCAAAACCCTCGCCACCGTAGTACGCCGTCCCAACGGCACTTTAGCCAAAAAGGTACATCCTCTGCACTCCATCTATACAGGACGCTGGCGCAAAATACCATTCACGCGCGGCGTTATTGCCATGCTTGAGGCTATGATTTTGGGCATGGAGGCTATTTTCTTCTCCACCAATGTTGCGCTGGAGGATGCCGAAAGCACAGATAGCCCTGATGCGCAAAAAGAGGGCTCTTCCATCAGCAAGCCGCTGCTGTGGGTTATGATGCTTATATCATTGGGCTTGGCTGTCGCATTGTTCTTCATCCTGCCTCTGTTTCTGTCAAATTTGATTCTGCGAGGACAGGGGGGCAGTTTGCTCTTCAACCTTATGGAAGGTGTCATACGTCTGCTGATATTCCTGGCTTATCTTTGGGGCGTCAGCTTTATGCCGGATATCCGCCGCGTATTCTCATACCACGGCGCAGAACACAAAACCATCCACGCCTATGAAGCCGGTGATGAACTCACGCCAGCTAACGTGCAGAAGCACACAACAGCTCACGTGCGCTGCGGAACTGCTTTCCTGCTGGCCGTCATGCTAATCGCCATACTAATCTTCGCTCTGGTAGGCAAGCAGGTGCTTTGGCTGTTGATATCATCCCGCATACTGCTTATGCCCGTGATTGCCGGCATAGCCTTTGAAATCACACAGTATGGTGCGCGCCACATGGACAACATCCTTTTGCGCTGGATGGCAGCCCCCGGGCTTTGGCTGCAGAAACTCACCACGCGCCAGCCGGATGACCGGATGGTTGAGGTGGCCATTGCCGCACTCAAAGAGGTACTGATTGCCGACGGTGTCATTCCGGCTGAGACTGAAGCGGTTATTATTTCAGCTGAGCCGCAACCCTAAGCGGCAAACCAAAAGCCAAATCCCACCCCCTGTTTTTGCGACAGGGGTGGGATTTTTGTATTTACCCGGGTTAATAACAGATTTTACAAAGCCGCGCTATTACGCCAGATCTGCTGCTGTGAGGCGACGGTAGAAGCAGCTGCGCTCACCAGTGTGGCATGCGGGTCCCTTGGGGTTTGCTTTCACGAGTACGGCATCAACGTCGCAGTCATACCACACGTCGGTAACCTCAAGGAAATTCCCGGAGGTTGCGCCTTTATGCCACAACTCCTGGCGGCTACGGCTCCAAAACCATGCATGTCCGCTTTCCAAAGTAAGCTTGAGCGACTCGGCATTCATATAGCCCAGCATCAGCACGTCGCCTGAAGCAGCATCCTGAATGATGGCAGGCACAAGCCCTTTTTCATCCCATTTTACAGAAATCATAATACCTTCCTTACGTTATATTAATATTAGAATAATATTAATGGTAGAATAACCGGTTTCAGCACGTCAAAAGAACCAAGACAGAAGCACCGGACTAATTTTGTGCCGCCGAGAGTGCCTGTGCCAAATTAATGTCACCGGTATAAAGCGCACGCCCAATAATCACACCCTCAACCCCCAGTTTCTTCAAAAGCTTAATATGCAGAATGGAAGAAACCCCACCTGAGGCGATTGCCGGAAACTTTGTGGTATCAGTAAGCTCAAAAAGGGAGGCGAAATTAGGCTCGGTAAGTGTGCCATCGCGCCCGATATCGGTATAGACAAAACGGCGCACTCCCAAATCCACCATGGATAGGGCGAAGCTTACCACAGGCAGTTCCGTGGTCTTCTGCCAGCCATGCGTTGCCACGAGGCCGCCTCTGGCATCAATTGAAACAACAACCGACTGACCGAACCGGCGGCAGGCTTCCTGCACAATTTCAGGACGGCTCACTGCTGAGGTGCCCAATATCACGCGATCCACGCCAATTCCTATGTATTTCTGCATCGTCTCAACAGTGCGAATGCCGCCGCCTACCTCAATGGGAACGACAACAGAGGAAACAAGGCGATGTATGACGTCCAAATTACCAATGTCACCTGTTGCTGCACCATCCAGATCCACAATATGAAGCCGCGTAGCGCCAATTGACTGCCATCGCAAAGCCATTTCCAAAGGGTCGTCGGCAAAGACAGTCTCCTTATTGAAATCGCCCTGATATAGGCGCACACACCTGCCGCCACGAATGTCTATAGCCGGAATAATCTCTATCGAATTCACCTCAAAACGTAATGTCCGACATTATAACACCACCGACCCGAAAGTGTCATTGAGACCTGCATCAAAACGGGCTAAGCCCGTTGACGCACAAGTCTTTCGTTTGTCAAAAAAGTCATTTCCCCAAGACTGAACATTTGTGTTACACTAATGTTAGAACAACCTTAGAAAAAATTGCAGGCACAAAATGCGCAAAATATTTTAAATAAATATTTCAGTAGACGGGTGTTGACATTAGTGTTACTTCATCGTTTATGCTATGCCAAGATAACCTTTAATAGGTGACCTTGCCCCCGATCATTGCACCAATTTCAAAGTTAGTAATAGTATAAACTAAATTTGAAAGAGGTGATAACAATGTCGAGGAAAAACTACACAGCGGAGCAGATTATCGTGATTCTGCG
>WQXK01000017.1 GCA_009784845.1 Dehalococcoidia bacterium
CTGCTGCTGCGCATCAGCGAAAACAGCAAAATCAAAGGCGATGCCGCCATCGCACTCATTTCAACCGGAGCACTGGCAATTGGCATAATGGTCATATCACTTACAACAGGAATGAATACGGACGTATACAGTTATATGTTCGGAAGCATTCTGGCAATGAGCACAAGCGACGTAACACTGAGCGTTGCGCTCGCCTGCGTGGTACTGGTACTGTTCATTTTCTTTTACAATAAGCTATTCGGTGTAACATTCGATGAAAACTTTGCCAAGGCAACCGGTGTAAAAACCTCTCTGTACAATATGCTGATTGCCTTCCTTACGGCAATAACTATTGTGTTGGGCATGCGCATGATTGGTGCACTCTTAATTTCCAGCCTTATTCTTTTCCCGGCGCTTAGCTCCATGCGTATATGCAAGAAATTCAAAAGTGTAACGATATGCGCCGCATGCGTATCGCTTGCCTGCTTTTTCATCGGCATAGTTGTGTCATACTCATATGCCACCCCTGCCGGCGCAAGCGTAGTCATGGTAAACATTGCTGCATTTGCTCTGTTCTGGCTGATCAACTCGCTTAAAAAAAGAGTCTGACTTACAAACCATTCCCGAATAGGTTGGCAAGTCTACTCTTTTTCACGTAAAAAAACCAACCCCAACGTTTGGAAACGGATAGAATCCAAACGTTGGGGTTGGATTGATTTTAAGGATCAGTGCAGTTGTTTAGTGTGCCATTTTTCGGCGCGACATTAGGGCAAATAATATTGCCAATAGTATTGCCACTGCACCTTCAATTAAGGCGATAAGTGCAAGCATGTTGCTTGCGTTTTCACCTGCCGGACCCGCATCACCCGTGGCACCTGTGGCACCTGTCGGACCTGCCGGACCTGCCGGACCAACCGGACCTTCAGGACCTGTTGGACCTGTTGGACCTTCTGGACCGGTGTTGTCGTCGCTTGCATAAACTTCGAAGGAACCATCAGCTAATACGGAGTGACCTGCGTCATCAAAGTCTGCACTCCATGTATATGGAGCACCGGTATTAGTAGTTGTTGGAGCATCGTCAACAATCTTAAACTGTGCTAAAGCTGTACGATAAGTATACACGGTACCATTATATTGCCAGTTAGCTATATCAATGACGATTTGATCCATCCATATCCCGTTGGCGTCAACAATATCGATAACACCATAAACTGGAGCATCACTGGTTATTTCAAAATGACCAGTATCGCCTAGGAAATAATGGTCAGCTGTTTTAATGTCATAGGTAAGCTCAACCCAAAGCATAGCGGTTAAATCAGAAGTTGAGTCGTCTGCAATGACATAATGTGTGCCATTTGCTGCGCCGTTGGGTACTATGAATGTTGCAGAAAAGATACCGTTTTCGTCTGTTTCTAACGGATCAGGATTTGTTGCAATTTGTTCTTCATTGGTTGGAGGACCGAAAGAAAGTATGATTTGCTCTTCTGCCGCAAAACCTATACCTATAACGGTAATTTCATCGCCCGGACGAGCAACTTCTTTGTCTAAATAAAGACCGGGAAGCAGATTAATAGTTATGAACAAAGGTGATGCTGCATGAAAGCCGGTACTAAAAAGAAGTTTATATGCGCCTGTAAATGTATAAGAGCCATTGAATTCAATAGGGATTGTGACACTCCCGGGAATAATATCACCCTTAGCATCTGTCTGCATTGTGCTGATGTCGACAGTCCAACCATCTGCGTTTTCAAGAGTAACCCACACAGTAGATAAGGCGTCAAAACCGCTGCCGGTAACGCTTATATAATTACCGGCACTAATTGCGGTTACACCGCCAATATTAACCGAGGGCTTAACAACGAATGTAGCAGTAGTAGAATAAATCACAACACCAGACGAGTCATATTCTTTTATAGTTACGGTGTGAGCACCAGCAGGCATACTTGGAACAGCACTAGTAGTGAACGAGAATACTTCATCACCAGGATTACCGCCCAAAGTTACATCAGCTATTTCGACATCGTTTGAACCATCATTTATGGTAACTACTATTCTACTATCATCATAGTCAGCTGTACCATAAACGGTTAAGGTAGTAATACCGACATAGCCATCTGTAGGAACTATCGTAGGACCGGCTGTGAATGCGTTCACCGGATGTGGAAACGCCGGGATGAATGCCAGCACCATTGCCAGCGTGAAGACAAGGGCTACAAATTTTTTTATCACTTTGACCTCCAACTAATTATATTTTTGCCCATTTATTAAGCGGTAAGGCCTCCGCGTATGTTTCTGCTTATTAAACGCAAAAAAGCGGTCTTCCTTCGGAAAAGGAAGCCGCTTTTATGATTTTCGTTAAATTATTTGTATCAGAGTATGACGAAAGAGCGGGATTAACCGCTGCCTGCCTGCCTAAAAATTATGTTATCTGTTTCCATTTTGTCAACAAATTCCCAATTTGCAGCGTATTATAGCAAAAACATTTTCGCTGTCAAACATATCTTGCTACAATGGATAAGCATATACAAGGATTATTTTCATTCTTACCGAACGGCTATGAATCTATAAAGGATAAAAATAGCATATTGCGCCAAGTGCAACGCCCCCCCCGATTTGGAGGATATGCCCCACTTTGGTACTTTGTCGGGCAGCCGACAAAAGCTGCTTTGTGAATTTAAAACACAATATTGAATTTGGCGCCGAATTCTGCCATAATTTTCCGCTGGTGTCGCGAATAGCGAAAAAGTCGCAAGCACGGAAAATGCCGTGCGGGAGGTAAGCGAATGCGCTTGGCGAGAGTCACGCTTTTTGCCGGCCATTTTGGCAGCGGCAAAACAGGTATAGCTGTGGCTTATGCCTTGTGGGCCAAACAACAAAAAGATCGTGTGGTATTATGCGATTTGGATATTGTAAACCCATACTTCCGAATGGCTGGTGCCGCAGAGGCTCTCAAGAGAGCCGGCGTTGGTCTAATCGCCTCCCGTTTTGCGGGCACAAACGTAGAAGCACCGGCCATACCGGTGGAGACGCTCGCGATATTTGATGATATCGGCATTACCGGCGTCATTGACTTAGGAGGAGATGATCGCGGTGCCTTGGCGCTCGGAAGATATGCCGGGCTTTTGCAGGGAAGCGGTGCGTTTGAGATGCTTTTGGTTATAAACCAGTATCGTCCGCTTACGCGCAACATAGACGACTTGTGCCGGATTAAAAATGAAATTGAAACAGCCAGCATGGTAGGTTTCACCGGGCTTATCAACAACTCCAATCTTGCGACGGAGACAACGCTGCAAGACGTGATTGCCACAGCAGATTTTGCCACGGAAGCCTCTGAAAAACTGGCTCTGCCGCTGAAAATGACAGCGATTGACAATCGCCTGCTCCAAAGCGAGGAAGCCAAAGAGGAAGCACGCCTTACATTAGGTGAGGTCTTTCCTATGGCTTTATACCCAAACCAGTTCTGAAAACTGCGCACGTCCGAAAGGGGAGAAAACATGGCAAATGTAACGTTTAAAACGGATGAATGCAAGGGATGCGGGCTGTGCGTGCAGGCCTGTCCGCAGAAGATTGTGAGCCTTGGAGAGCATAAAATCAACGCCAAGGGTTTCCGTCCGGCGGGCATAACAGATACAGAGGCATGTATTGGGTGTGCATTCTGCGCCATGATGTGCCCCGATGCTGTCATCACAGTGGAAAAGTAAGAGAGGTATAGATATGGCTGCAAAGGTTTTGATGAAAGGAAATGAGGCTATTGCCGAAGGGGCATTGCTTGCAGGCTGCCGGCACTACTTCGGTTATCCCATCACGCCACAATCGGAAATAGCGGCCTATATGGCCAAGAAAATGCCCAAACTAAATGGTACTTTCCTGCAGGCAGAAAGCGAGGTGGCCGCCATCAATATGGTCATCGGCGCCTCCGCTGCAGGGGTACGTGTTATGACGTCCTCCTCCAGCCCAGGCTTCGCTTTGAAAAGCGAGGGGCTGAGCTACCTTGCCGGCTGTGATCTGCCGGCCGTTGTGGTTAACATTCAACGCGGGGGGCCGGGTCTTGGCGGCATTCAGCCGTCACAGGCAGACTACTATCATGCCACAAGAAGCGCCGGTCACGGCGACTTTCATATGCTTGTGCTGGCACCGAATAGCGTGCAGGAGATGCTGGACCTTGCCTTTGATGCGTTTGATCTGGCGGATGAATACCGCATCACGGTTGCTATACTGGCCGACGGCACGCTGGGTCAGATGATGGAACCGGTTGATACCGGCGCCAAGACGCCGCGTGCGCACGTCGACAAGCCATGGGCGCTTAGCGGCACCGAGGAAAAACGCCCGGCAAACCTTATAAGCTCGCTTTATCTTATGCCGCAAGAGCTTGAGGCTACGGTGTTTAAGCGTTATGAGCGCTACAAAACAATTGAAGAAAAAGAAACGCGTTTTGAGGAGTATCTTACCGACGATGCCGATATCGTGGTGGTAGCCTATGGCGCGACCTCACGCATTGCCCAGAACGCCATTGATAGCATGCGGGAAGAGGGTATTAAAGTCGGACTTTTACGTCCCATCACGCTTTGGCCGTTCCCCAAGAAACCCCTGTATGAACTCGCTCAAAAAGCACGCGCTTTTGTGGCGGCGGAGTTGAGTATGGGACAGATGGCGGATGACGTGGAGTTTGCTATACGCTGCTGCAAACCGGTGCTAAAATGCTACCATACAGGCGGGGTGATAATCACACCGGAAGAATTGTCGCACAAGATTCGCGAAGCCGCCTCAATGCAGTCTCAGAACGCGTAGAAGGAAGGGAGAGAATATGGCAATTATATTTGAAAAGACAAAAGCCCTTACCGACGCGACGATGCACTACTGCCCTGGATGCACACACGGCATCATCCATCGCCTTGTAGCTGAGGCACTGGACGAGTTGGGATTGCTTGGCAAAGCCATAGGCCTTGCGCCTGTTGGTTGTGCAGTATTCGCTTATAACTATTTGAATTGTGATATGGCTCAGGCCGCCCATGGACGTGCCCCTGCCGTGGCCACCGGCATTAAACGCGCCAGACCGCAGAATATCGTTTTCACCTACCAAGGCGACGGGGATCTGGCAGCCATAGGCATGGCGGAAACTATCCACGCGGCTGCGCGCGGCGAAAACATCACTATTATCTTTGTAAACAATGCCATCTATGGCATGACAGGCGGGCAGATGGCACCCACCACTGTTGTTGGGCAGCTAACACAGACGTCCCCCTATGGCCGTGATGCGGCGACCGCCGGATACCCGCTACGCATATGCGAAATGTTGAGTACGATTGATGGGGCGGCCTATATTGAGCGCGTATCGGTTGATTGCGTAAAAAATGTGCGCAACGCCAAAAAAGCCATCCTAAAGGCATTCCAGACACAAGTCGATGCCAAAGGCTTTTCTCTGGTGGAGGTAATCTCCTCCTGCCCGACAAACTGGGGCGTCGAGCCGCTTGAGGCGCTTGACTGGCTGCGCGAACATATGCTGCCTGTCTATCCATTGGGTGTGTTCAAAAACAAAACAGATGCGGAGGCGTCCAAATGAGCCCAAGTATGACGCGTTTGTTGCTGGCAGGGTTTGGCGGACAGGGCATCCTCTTTGCCGGAAAGTTTGTGGCATCATTGGGACTGGCTCAGGAACGCCATGTTTCGTGGCTGCCAAGCTACGGGCCTGAGATGCGTGGCGGTGCGGCCAACTGCAGCGTAATTCTCTCTGATGCGCGCATTGGCTCACCCATCGTATCCACGCCGGATATTCTGGTTTGCATGAATCTGCCGGCATTGGATATGTTTGAGCATGCCACTGCAACAGGCGGGACGTTGTTTTATGACAACTCACTGATTCTACGCATGCCGGAGCGCAGCGACATCAGCATTTTCGGTATACCGGCAACTCAAATCGCCACAGACAAGCATATGTCGGCGCTAGCCAACGTGGTGCTTTTGGGCAAGCTGTTGCGTGAAACAAAACTCTGCGATGAGGCAACTGCCGGGCGCGTAATGCAAAGCATAGTTCCGGCGCGCAAGCAGGAAATTTTGGCAATGAATCTGGAAGCCCTGACATTGGGCTTTCAATACGATACAGAGGCCTAGTCCACCAGACTGCAAAGGAGAATGGAATATGTCTGAAATGAATCGTGAAATTGGAAAGCGTATAAAAGGCATACGCACGCTGAATAAACTGACGCCAGATGAGTTTGCCAAGAGAGCAGGCACAACTCCGGAGCAGTTATCCCAATATGAGGATGGCAGCGTTGAAATTCCCGTGAGCTTTCTGCATGATTTGTCGCAGCATTTTGATATCAGTATGACTGAGCTTTTGAGCGGGGAAAGCGCCAAGCTGTCGCTGTACTCGGTGGTGCGCAAGGGCAAAGGTGTGGGCGTCAGCCGCAGGAAAGATTATGATTACCAGTCGCTTGCATACAACTTTGCAGAACGCACGATAGATCCATTTTACATCACAATAGAGCCAAAGCAGGACAACGACACCCCATCATTGGTTTGCCACGCAGGGCAGGAATTCCACTATGTGCTTGATGGTACAGTACGCGTGAAAATTGACAAACACGAAACAGTCCTTCAGACAGGAGATTCGGTTTACTTTGATTCCACCTACCCGCATAGCATTGAGGCCTTGGAAAACAAAACAGCACACATGATCATCGTCATCTCGGGAAAGGAATAGGCTATGGGAATTATCCACAAGTATTGTAAAACGGAATATGCCTCATATGAGGATTTCTATCAGAACTTTCATGTGAGCATGCCGCATGGTTTTAACTTCGGCTATGACGTGGTAGACGAGTTGGCAAAAGAAAAACCAGACAAGAGCGCCATGGTGTGGTGTAACGACAAGGGCGAGGAGAAGATTATCAGCTTTGCCGAGTTAAAACGCATGAGCGACAAGATAGCCAATGCGCTGCGTTCGCTGGGAATTGGCAAAGGTGATGCCGTTCTCGCCATGCTGAAGCGGCGCTATGAATACTGGTATTTTGCCATGGCCATGCATAAAATCGGCGCCATACTGGTTCCGGCAACACATATGTTATCAGTAAAAGATTTGGTATACCGCATTAAAGCTGCCGAAATCAAAATGGTAATTACGGTCAATGACGAAAGCATGCGAGGCAAAATTGATGCCGCCGAGGAGGCCACCTGCGATATATTGAAGGTCAAAGCCGTGCTTTCAGGCGAAAGCGCCGGATATGTTCATTTTAATAAGCTTGCAGACGAAAGCAGCGAGGTTTTTGTGCGCCCGACGGGAGATGATGCACCAGACAGCCACGACGTGATGATTGCCTATTTCACATCCGGCACCACGGCACAGCCCAAGATTGTGGCTCACGACTATTATTACCCGTTGTGTCATATCACAACAGCTAAGTTCTGGCACAATTTGGATGAAAACGACCTGCACCTGACCGTGGCTGAAACCGGTTGGGCAAAAGCGTCATGGGGAAAACTCTACGGTCAATGGCTGTGCGAGGCGACAGTATTCGTTTATGATTTCGACGACCGTTTCTCAGCAGGCGACTTTTTATCACTCATCGACAAGTATAAAATCACCTCGTTTTGTGCTCCGCCTACAATCTACCGTCTTTTCATTAAGGAAGACCTTGGCAAATACAGCTTGAAATCGCTTAAGAAGTCCTCCATCGCCGGCGAGCCGTTAAACCCTGAGGTATATACCCAGTGGCTGGCGGCAACAGGACTCAAGCTGCGCGAAGGCTACGGACAAACCGAATGCACCGTAGTATTCGCCACAAACCCCTGGTGTGAGCCAAAGCCCGGCTCTATGGGACTTCCCATGCCGCTGACGCGTTGCACCATCCTGAATACCGACGGGCGCGAGTGCGAGGTCGGCGAAGAGGGCGAAATCTGCATGCCTGTTCCAGACGAAAAACACCGACCTCTGGGTCTTTTCATGGGTTATTATAAAGACGCCGCACTGACTCAAAAGGTGCTGTACAATGGCGTGTACCACACGGGCGATATGGCTTGGCGGGATGAGGATGGCTACGTATGGTTCTGCGGGCGCAATGACGACATCATCAAAAGCTCAGGGTATCGCATCGGACCCTTTGAGGTGGAGAGTGCCCTGATAGAGCATCCGGCAGTACTCGAGGCAGCCGTTACCGGCGTGCCCGACCCAGAAAGAGGCTTTAACGTGAAAGCGACCATTATACTGGCCAAAGGCTTTGCGCCGTCGGATGAGCTCAAAAAAGAGTTGCAAAATCACGTGAAAAAGGTTACGGCACCTTACAAATATCCGCGTATCGTCGAATTTGTAGATGCGTTGCCCAAAACCATCAGCGGAAAGATTAAGCGCCGCGAACTGCGTGATGCCGATGCGGAAAAAAAGCACAGGGAAATAGCCAATAATAAGTTGGAGGAACACAAATGAAACTCGCATTTTCCACACTTGCATGCCCTAATTGGAGTTGGCAGGATATCATATCCGCAGCTAAGGATTTCGGCTTTGACGGGATAGAAGTGCGAGGTCTTGGGGAAGAGGTTTTTGCCGTACGTGCGCAGCCGTTTGCAGCGGAAGAATTGTCCGGCACAATCAAGAGATTGGACGCGCTACGCCTTTCCATCCCATGCTTTTCATCCGATTGCTGCCTTAAGTATAAAGAACGCAAAGCCGAAAACCTTGCGGAAATTGGCGAGTACATCAAACTCGCAGGCAAACTCAGAACGCCTTACGTGCGAATTCTCGCCGACAGCGCACCAGCCCCGGCAGGCGATGAGGTAGATGACTTATCCATCGCGGAACAACTGAAAACGCTGTCGCAGGTTGCCGAGCAACACAACGTTACTTTGATTGTGGAGACAAACGGCGTATTTTGCGACACGTCACGCTTGTATCGCTTGCTGGAACAGGTGGCAAGCGATGCGGTAGGAGCACTGTGGGACGTGCATCACCCCTACCGTTTTGCCTCTGAAACAGCCGAAAAGACTATACAAAATCTGGGCACATATATTAAGTACGTACATGTCAAGGATTCTGTGGTGGACTCAGGCGGCAATGTTCAATACCGCATGATGGGCGAGGGGGATTTGCCTATTGCAGAAATGATGCTGGCTCTGCGCAGCATCAACTATGACGGCTACGTGTCGCTTGAATGGGTCAAGCGCTGGAGTGAAAATCTGGAGGATCCGGGAGTTGTAATACCGCATTATGCGCACTACATGGCGCGCTACAGCAAAAAGCCGCTTGTGCGCACGCCGCTGCTCAGCAACAAAACAGGCACAGGCAAGTACATCTGGGAAAAAGAAACCCTCGTTGACCTTACGTTTCCGCAGCTTTTGGACCGCATCGTAGAGGAATTTCCGGATCAGTATGCTTTCCGCTATACAGTGCTGGATTATACCCGCACGTATGCACAATTCAGGCACGACGTGGACAATTTTGCCAGAGCTCTTATTGCCTTGGGCGTAAAAAAGGGCGATAAGGTTGCCATTTGGGCCACAAACGTGCCGGAGTGGTACATTACATTTTGGGCAGCGACAAAAATCGGCGCCATACTGGTAACGGTAAATACTGCATATAAAATCCACGAAGCCGAGTACCTGTTGCGCCAAAGCGACACGCATACGCTTGTGATGATTGAAAGCCACAAAGACTCAAACTACCTGAATATTATTAGGGAAATTTGTCCCGAACTCGCCACGCTGGAAAAAGGCACGCCTCTGCACGCCAAGCGCCTGCCTTTCCTGCGCAATGTGATTAGCGTCGGATTTTGTGAAAATGGATGTCTGACATTTGAAGAGGCGCTGGAAAATGCCCAGAAAATACCTATTGAGATGGTATACCAGCGCATGGCCACACAGAGTAGCCACGACGTATGCAATATGCAGTATACTTCCGGTACAACAGGCTTCCCCAAAGGTGTTATGTTAACACACTACAACGTCATCAATAACGGCAAGAACATTGGCGACCGCATGGACTTTTCCACGTCCGACAGCATTTTAATTCACGTGCCCATGTTCCACTGCTTCGGTATGGTGCTGGCTATGACAGCCGCTGTAACTCACGGCACAACAATGTGTCCCATTCCGGCTTTCTCTCCGCGTTTGGCACTTGAGGCTATCAGCAAAGAGAAGATTACGGTATGCCACGGCGTACCTACAATGTTCATTGCCATGCTGGGGCATGAAAACTTTGACAAGACAGACTTTTCAAACATGCGTACAGGAATTATGGCCGGCAGCCCATGTCCTGTGAAGGTAATGCGCGACGTGATTGAGAAAATGCATATGCCGGAGATTACCATCGTATTCGGTCAGACTGAGAGCAGCCCGGGCTGTACCATGAGCAGCGCAGATGACCCAATCGAAATTAAGGTAAACACCGTAGGGCGTGCCCTGCCGGGTATTGAATGCAAAATCGTTGACCCGCAAACAGGTCAGGAATTGCCCGACAATACGGATGGTGAGTTCGTGGCACGAGGCTACAACATTATGAAAGGCTATTACAAAATGCCGGTTGCCACGGCAAATACAATTGATGAAGATGGCTGGCTGCATACAGGGGACCTCTCGCGCCGCTTGCCTGACGGGAACTTCAAGATTACCGGTCGCATCAATGACATGATAATACGCGGCGGCGAGAACATTTATCCCAAGGAAATTGAAGACTTTCTATACACACATGACAAGATAAAAGACGTGCAGGTGATAGGCGTGCCGGACAAACAATACGGAGAAGAAATTCTAGCCTGCATAATTCTAAAGGACGGGGAAGAGGCCACAGAAGAGGAAATCAAGGGCTACGTGAAAGACCATATGGCCAAACAGAAAACGCCCAAGTATGTGAGTTTTGTTTCGGAGTTCCCCATGAACGCAGCCGGGAAAATCCTAAAATACAAAATGGTGCAGGATGCCATCAAATTGCTGGGATTAGAAGAAGCCAGCAAAATTGAAACAGCTTAGTTGCGTATCAACAAGCAAAATTGACTTAATGTCATCTTTAAATAGAATAGTGGCAGGATAGTCGAAATGAAAAAACATACTTTTACGATTGAGGAAATCAAAGCCATCATAGCGCCAGTTGCTCAAGAGTATGGCGTTAAACGGATTGCTCTTTTTGGCTCATACGCAAGAGGCGAGGCTTCCCCCAAAAGCGATATAGATTTTCACTTGATTGACATCGGCGGTGTACGGGGCTATTTCAAACTGTGCTGCTTTAGGGATGCCCTGAAGAATAGTCTTGGCGTCAACGTAGATGTTCTAACCACTGGCGCGATAGATAGTGAAATACTTGAAACCGTTAGTAAAGACGAGGTACTGGGTTTTGAGCGATAACTGCAATAAGAGCGTCAATTTAACAGCGACTTCTTTGGCTTTTTCAGTTCTGCGTATCACTTTCGTATCGGCTGAACAAGCATAATATTGATAGTAATTTATGTTTAGGCTATAGTAAAAGCTAGGCAATATTTTGAGGTTTCTTAGTGAAGAAAAGGGTATATCTTGATACGTCTGTAATAAGTCATCTTTATGCGCCGGATAGACCGGATTGGATGGCGGAATCTCTGCAATTGTGGAACCTGCTGGAAACGGGCAAATATAACATTGTTCTGTCTCAGGTAAATTTTGATGAATTGGAGAGATGCGCAGAACCCAAGCTAAGCATACTTACGGATTTTCTCCAACGGATCGAATACACACGTGTGGAGTCGGATAGTTCCACTGTCGCGCTTGCAAGTCAATTCATCGACTTTGGTGTGTTGAAGGAAAAAAGCTTTGACGATTGCCGCCACATTGCAGCTGCGCTGTTGGCAGCATGCGATATCATTGTCTCATGGAATTTTCACCACGTGGTAAATCCTGATACAATGATAGGCACAGGAGTAATTGCTGCGACAGGTGGATACAAAGATATTGTTATCTGTTCTCCTACCAGTCTCATAAATGGAGGTTCAGAAGATGAATAACATACCGATGCCGGAAATAAGCCCATCTTTTACGATTGCAGATATTCATAAAATCAGAGAGTGGAATTATGAAAGACGCAAAGGGATGACCCCTGAGGAAATCTGCGAGGATACACGCAAGGGCGCAGAGCGCTTTGAAGCTAGGCTTGCTAAGCCTGTTGACCCTGCCATTCATGCAGAAGTTGATCGTTTATTGCTATCAGTTAGCAAACCTGAAAAAGTATCCGCTTAGCCAACGGTACGTACTCAAGAAACATCTGTTGTTTTGAAAGGGACTCCCTATTTAGTCAACTGGGGTTGATTGCCAATTCATCTTTTCCAACCTAAATGGAAATGGTTCCACATCAGCATCTCCACATTGTTTTATTTTTCTTTTTGTGGTAGTCTTTCCGTATATTTATTGGTTATCGCCATGGCAGCGGCAAAGGTTACAACAAAGCCAAAGAAGGAGAACATTGCCAAATGAAAACTCCAAAACACAAAAAGAAATTCCTTTTGGGCATTCTGCTCAGCATGTGTATGACGCTAGCAACTGTGTTGACATTCTCAAGTTCAACTCAGGCAGCAGATATTCCCGTTGCCATAACAGAATCCATGAGCGCTGCTGACATCCAAAGCAATATTCAGACTGCCATAAACAACGCATCGTCAGGCGATACTGTTACCGTAACCGGCGCCAAGACCAACGAAACTGCCGATATTACGCTGACTATACCCGCAGGAATCACACTGACATGGAAAGCTCTCTCGCAAGACTTATCATTTAACATCGACGGCGGCGGAACATTTGATGTGGCTGGCGGCGAGATTTCAACATCGGGAACGTATTCCGTTGCTATTTATGTCGGTAGCGATGCTGTAAACGTATCAGACGGCAAGGTTACAGCAAGCGGAATATATTGCTCAGCTATCGAGGTCGGCAGTGGCAGCGTAACCGTATCGGGCGGTGAGGTAACTGCCGACGGAGACGGGCAACACGGCTGTTATGCCATTTATTTATACAACCCCGGGACAGTGACCGTAACTGGTGGAAAAGTCTCGGCAGTTAACGCAATCGGCAACATGTTCGCAATCACCCTTGGCGGCGGCGGTCTGGCTGCATATCTGGAAGGCACGTGCGAGGGTGATTTTATGGTTCTGGGCAACGGCATCATCGTTGAGTCTGAGTTGCTCATCATTCCTGACCCATATGGCGGAACGACCACCGGACTGACCCGCATAAGCAGAAGTGCCATCTCAAATGTTAAATGGGACACCTCAAAATCACCCCCTGTTATCAATTTTTCCAATGGAGCATTTACCATTGAATGGGCCGAACCAACTCCGCCAACGAGCGTGATAGGAGACTCGGTGAGAAGGCAAGACAATGGTGATTTATTCGGCACACTGGCAGAGGCCATTGCCAGCGCAGGAGCTGACGGGCTAAGCGTCTTTACCATTGAGGTCATCGGCGAGGCAACCGAGTCAGGCAATATCTCAATCACGTCAGATGTAACTATTGTTGGTGCTAATGGTGCGCATACTGTCACTCTTGCCAACAGCATTTCAGTGCGGGGCGGCGGAAAGCTGACCCTTGGAGACAGCACAGGCACAAACCTATTGACGCTAATAGGATACGTGAGTGTAACGGACGGGGCAATTGACGCCAGAGACGGAATAATACTGCAAACCAGCAGATCTTACGCTTTGGAGATGATTGGACCAAACGCAACGGGCGTCATCAGCGGCGGCAGATTTACAGGCAAAAACGACGCAGTTCACCTCTCTGACACAGGAACGAAAATCGATAAAATTTCGGGTGGCGTTTTTTATCAGGTCGATACCAGCGTTGCACTGCACGGGCATGCCATTTTCGTGCAAAACAATTCTCAAATCGGCGAAATCTCAGGCAGCTATTTTGAGGCTGCCTTAAACAGCGCCTTATCCATTATCCGCGGTGGTCACGTCGGCGAAATCAGCGGCGGTGATTTTGTTACCCTGCGCATGGGCACGACCTCACCAGATACCAGAAATGCCACGATTCACATTGAGGGTGAAACCAGCATTGGCACAATCTCAGGAGGGCATTTCCGCGGCGGATACTTTGGCGTATTGGTTATTATAAGGAATGCTCAAGCTCAAATAGACCTCATTACCGGCGGATTATTTGAAGGAACAATTGGTCTGCAAAATGACATCGGCTGCATAGTTGACGAAATCTCAGGTGGAGAATTTTCAGGCACGAATTACGGAATCATGAACGCAGGCACCATCAACCTAATCACCGGTGATGCAGAGATTTACGGCAATAGTGCCGGCATTTGGAATTATAACTACGGGCTCATCAAAGAAATCAGCGGCAGCACAATATCGTCCGGTGATTCCGGTGCCGGCATCTCCAATGCCGGAACAATTCAAGAAATTTCAGGTGGAACAATTATTGGCGGATTCAATGCCATAAGCTGCACCGGAAGCAACAGAGGGCGCCTCAATGTGGTTTCCGGCGGAGTCTTCTGGGCAAAATCCAGCA
>WQXK01000018.1 GCA_009784845.1 Dehalococcoidia bacterium
CCATATACAGAGAGTTGCTCTTAGGGGCAGTAGCCAGATACACTGCTGCCTGAGCCAGCGCCAAATTACCCTCCGGCATGCCAATAAAATGTACTGCCTGTTGTGCCGCCATGCACACAACCAGTGCCTGTGGGTCAGCCATTCCAACATCCTCTGAGGCAAAGCGCACCAGCCGCCGCGCAATATATAGAGGGTCCTCACCTGCCTCCACCATACGCGCCAGCCAATAAAGTGCCGCGTCAGGATCTGAGCCGCGCATTGTTTTATGCAAGGCTGAAATGATATCAAAGTGCTGCTCGCCATTCTTGTCATAGAGGATAGCACGGTGTTGTACGGCATCCTCCACCACAGCCAATGTTACAAAGCGCCGCCCATTTTCGTCGGGCGGGGTGGTCATGGCAGCTACCTCCAGCGCATTAAGTGCCGTACGCGCATCCGAGTTTGCCATGGTAACCAAATAATCCAATGCCACGTCATCAACCTCGACATTAAAAGCCCCCAACCCGCGTTCTTTATCCGCAATGGCACGTTTGATGATGATGCTTATTTCCTGCGCAGAAAGCGGCTTTAAAACAAATACCTGAGCACGTGATAAAAGCGGTGAAATAACCTCAAACGACGGGTTTTCCGTAGTTGCGCCGATGAGCGTTATCGTACCGTCCTCAACATATGGCAAAATGGCATCCTGCTGTGCTTTATTAAAGCGATGGATTTCATCAATGAAAAGCAATGTTTTCTGTCTGGATAGCTTGCGCCGCTCGCGTGCTTCGTCTATTACTTTACGCAGGTCAGCCACACCGGCACTGACGGCTGAAACGGCGCTAAAATGGGAGTTGGTTGTTTGCGCCATAATGTTGGCCAACGTGGTCTTGCCTGAGCCGGGCGGCCCCCACAGCACCATTGACGGCAAACTTCCGGAATCTATGGCATTACGCAGCACGTGTCCGGGTCCGATGATATGCTCCTGTCCTACAAACTCAGACAACACCAAAGGGCGCATACGTGCCGCAAGGGGTGCTTCCTTAAGCTTATCTTTTTCCATTTGTAGATCGAAAAGATCCATATCTGCCTGTATCGCCACCTATGAGCGTACCTTACGCCCGCCTAATTCGGAATCCATATCTGCTTTGCATTCACCACTTCAACACTTCCGGGCATATCCAACTCAACCGGAGATTTGGTATAGAATGCCAAGCCCTTGTAGCTTGTAAGATAGCCAAAACCACGATTCATAAAACCTCCCTGAGCCAACACCACCAACCCATCGCGATTTTTGTTCAGTATCCTCATAAAATCGTCAGGTTCCAAACGAACCAGCACACCTGAGACTTTTACGGCCTGTACCAGTGCGGCATGCGCTGCGGCCGCGGCTGTTGCTGCTCCAGACATATTTTTCTCCTCCTTTGAAAAGATCCTCACCCGGTGATTCTTCTCAGCAAAGCATAACTAGTGATGTCGCTTCACCTCAAAGCGAAACAGGCGCACTTTTTCATCGGCGCCGATATCGGCCTTGCGGCGGCAAATCGCAATTTGCTGCTCAGGCGTATCAACGCCCTTCAAATCAGGCAGCAATAACCCGCGATGAAGTCCCCGCGCCACAATCACGCCATAGCGACGTGGGTCAAGCTGCCCATTAGATTCAATCTCTTCCGGCTCTGTAAGCACGTCAACGCTGATTTCCAATTCCTTGAGTTCTTCTGTTTTCACCGGCTCGAAACGCGGGTCATGCGTTGCGGCGCTCACGGTATTCATAATAATTTCCTCGGCCACATTGCGCCGTGAAGGCTCAAAAGTGCCGATACATCCGCGAAGTTCCCCGCATTTATGTAATGAAACAAATACTCCTGCCTGCGCCTGCATTTCCGGTGTTAATTTGGATGGCAACGGAATAATATGGCCTTCCTCAACATAAGCCGTGATAGCTTTGTGTGCTAGCCTCACCAGCGGCGATTTGGTCATACTGGGAATGATAATGCCGGCATAACCTACCACGCTGGAGCAATCACCTGAGGCATCTCCCGATGTCTTATAGCGCACCAACTCAGCCCGCTGCGCTCCTAAAGAACGCGCCGCTGCCATGAGGGTCGCCACCGGAGCACTGCCGCACATTGTTACATTCTGCGCGGCTATACGCTCAAGCAGAGAATCAACATCCAGCTTAAGCACAGCCTGCAAGGCATAGTCATCTTTGGCTTTGACCTGCTCATGCGGCTCATAATGTGTCATATCGCTTGAGGCCAGTATTACGACATTTCTCTCCATATCGCCAAGCACATCTGCAATTTCAATACCAATCTCTTTGTAGGCATTGGCAGAAACCTGCGATAACACAATAGGCACGATTTTGATGTCATGTTTCAAGTGTTGCAGCAGAGGCAATTGCACTTCTATGGAATGCTCGCGCAAGTGCGCCTGAATATCTTCTACCAGATAAGAGGTATTTATAAGCAATTTGGTGGCTAAGTCGGTGTCAACATCCACATATCCCAGCGGCGTCTCCCATATGCCGGACGTCATGATTGAAAACGGCGGACCCAATCCGGTGTGGTTTGTACCCAGTATAATGACCGTATCAGTTAATCGCGCACGCGAAATGGCGGCACCGACAACCTCACCCGAGAATTCATATCCTGCATGCGGGCACACCAAACCGATAACATCTTCTTTGACAGCAGTATTATCCGTAATACTATGCAACACCTCAATCAGTTTATCCGGCAGTGCAGGATAGAAAGAACCTGCCGCCATAGGCTTGCGTAATATGGCTCTCATCGCTTTACATCAAAACCTCTGTTCAATCTAAGAAACGATTATTCCTGTGTAAAAACAGGAATTAATGTTTAACCGAAAGTATATCATTTGCCGGACATTTTATGGAATAAGAAATGTTTATTTTATTTGACCTCGTCGCAATTGATAGCTAAACTGTGCCAAAAGCGAAAGGATGGCTGGAGTTGGATAATTTCAAGGTAAGCAACGTTATTAACATGCTCAAACGCGGGCTCAAACAAGACGGCTGGGGCGTAAAAGAACATGTAAAACTGACCGGCGGTTTTGCCGATCTGGTGGTTGAAAGAGACGGCATGGTCTTTGTTATTGAAGCCAAAGGTGAAGAAAAAGGCGGCTTCTATACCACTGAGATGAGTTTCCAGATGGGACTGGGACAAGTCATGGCACGCATGACCGATAAGAGCAAGAAATACGCCATAGCCATTCCTGCCACCCCGGATTTTTTCAAGGTGTTACAAAAATATAAAACAAGCTTTGCATTCAAGGAACTGGGGCTATACATATTCGTGGCTAACAGCGACAATAGCTGTCTGGTAGTACCACCTGCAGACATCACTTCCTTTATTGAACACAACTGCAACTGACGCACTTTCGTCCTGTGGAATAAACAAACCATGCTAGTTATAGGACTTACTGGCACAATTGGCAGCGGGAAAAGCACCATCGCTGGCTTTATGCAGGAGATGGGAGCATATGTCGTTGATGCCGATAAAATTGGGCATGAGGTCTATCTCCCGCATAGCTTTGGCTGGCAAAAGGTGATTCAGGCTTTCGGTGAAAGCATTCTCTCTTCAGACAAAATGGTCGACCGCCAGAAACTTGGCGAAATCGTCTTTAACGACCCTGCTTCACTTACGCATCTAAACGACAGCGTACGCCCGTTAATACTCAAATCGATACAGGATACCTTGGAAGAACTGCAGCGCAAGCATGTCAGGGTAGTCGTGCTGGAGGCCGCATTAATCCTTGAGGCAGGGTGGGAATCGCTTGCTGACGAAATATGGGTTGTCACAGCCCCTGAAAATGTCATCTGCGAGCGGCTAAGCACCTATCGCAAACTAAGCACGTCACAGGCTCAACAGCGCATAAAAGCCCACATGCCGGTGGCCCAACAAATCAAACGTGCCACCCGCGTAATCGACTCAAACTTTCCACTGGACGAGCTCAAGACCAAAGTCGCATCACTTTGGGAAGAGTTAACACGTCATGCCGAATAGCACCCAAGCCAAAAGAAGCCTTATTTCAGTGGCTTTCGACATAAACACAAACCGTGACAGTTTATCGTGCGGCACATTTCATGTAAAATAGAGCCAAGTTGAACACCAAAGACCTAGCGCTGCTCGAATTTCCGGCTGTGCGCAATATCATCGCCGGCTATTGCACTTTTTCTTTAAGTCGCGACTTGGCTTTGGCACTTAAGCCATCGGATGACATTGAGCTCATCCAAGAATCCCTTTCCGCCTCAGCCCAAGCCGGTTTCATCCTTGCCGCCGAGCCCTTTATTGGCGTATCAGACCTTGAGGACATCGCCCCGGAGGCAAGCGCCGCCGCACTAGGCAAAATTCTTGATCCCAAAACACTTGTCCGCATACGCGTGTCACTTGAATCTCTCAGATTTCTCCGCACGCATATTATTCCACATCGCGACAAGGCACCATACATTGCCTCCAAAGCTTCTAACATTGGAGATTTTGCACATGTAATAAAGGCTATTGCAGGCGCCCTGTCACCAAGCGGGGATATACTGCCGAATGCCTCGCCCAAACTTGAGGCTATCAGGCAGCAGACACATGATACCCGCAGCACACTTGTCGCCAGTCTCCAGTCCTTCATTGCCGCAGATAGCGAACGGCGTTTTATCCAAGAGCCAATCGTCACCGAGCGCGAGTGGCGTTACGTGGTAGCAGTTAAGAAGGATCGCCGTGGCGACGTTTCCGGCATTGTGCATGACATATCCAATACCGGTGCCACCATATTCGTCGAGCCGTGGCAGACGCTGGAAATGGGTAACACCTTAAAAGAACTTCAAATTGAGGAAGCGCGCGAGATTGAGCGCATATTGGTCGAGATTAGTGAACTCGTCGGAAAGATGAGTGCCGAAATTTGCACCTCACTCCAAGCGGCAGCAACCATCGACTTGGAAATCGCCAAAGCGCGCTATGCCAAGTCCGCCGAAGCAACCGAGGCCGCAGTCTATGTGCCGGGCATAGATGAGCCGCCTATTATCCGCCTCTCTGATGCCCTTCACCCTTTGCTAAGTACAGATGCAGTACCGTTCAATTTGGAGTTGGGGGGGGATTTTTCCATCCTTATGATTACCGGTCCAAACACCGGCGGCAAAACAGTGTCTCTTAAAACAATCGGTCTTCTATGCCTTATGACTCAGGCAGGACTGCCCATCCCCGCAGGAACAGGCACGCGACTGCCGGTGTTTAACGGTATTTTCGCCGACATTGGCGATGAGCAGAGCATACATGAGACTATGTCTACATTCGGCTGGCACATGAGCAATATCAGCCGCATACTACGAGAGGCAAAGGGGACAAGCCTCGTTCTGCTGGATGAGTTATGCTCAAACACCGACCCGCATGAAGGCGCCTCTCTTGCACGTGCCATCATCCAGCACCTGCTCAAACAGCACGTCTTAGGCATGATAACCACACACTATGCCGAACTGAAGGTTTTTGCCCATGCCACGCACGGGCTGCAGAACGCCTCGTTTGATTTTGATCCCCACACACTTCGCCCTACATATCACCTCACTTTAGGCACTCCCGGCGGCTCAAACGCCATCGCCACTGCGGCAGGCTTCAAACTGCCGGATGAGGTCATCGCCTGCGCACGCAATTCCCTAAGTCAGGGAGCACGCGAAATGGAGGATTTGCTCACAGGACTCCAGACTGAACGCAGTCGTCTGGCGCAACTTACCCAAACTATGGAGGTAGAAAAAAGGGAACTGGCGGCACGCTTAAGCGAGGTGGAAACCGAACTTAAAAAGCTCAACGCAGAAAAACGATATATTATCCAAGATGCCAGAGACAAACTTGTAACAGAGATGGCAAATCTGCAAAAAGAGCTCAGGCTTGCCTCAGCTGCCCTAAAACATGAACAATCTGCAGAGACAATAAACCATGCGCGCCAAACCACACAAACAACCAGAGAGCGCCTTAAAACCCTCTCTGTTGCAGAAAACACACCTGTTTCAAATGATACCGACGTCGCTGTTGGCGACAGCGTATGGCTTACAGAATTCGATGTGGAAGCATGCGTGGTGTCAATAAATGAACGCAGCGGTCAAATTGAAGCTAGTGCCGGGCCTCTACGCTTTCAGGTGAGCCGTGAAACTATCCGAAAAAGAACCTCTTCCAAACAAAGCCATCAGGTGCGTTACAAAAGCCAGGCACCTCCAAGAGATGCACCATCAGAGCTTGATTTGCGAGGGCGGCGTGCAGGAGAGGTTGAGCAGTTATTTGATAGTTATATTGGGGACGCTGCACTGAGCGGAAGGCGCAATGTGCGTATCATCCATGGTTTTGGCACAGGGGCAGTGCGCACGATTATTCGCGACCTTGCCGCCTGTCATCCGCTGGTAAAGTCTTTTCACGCCGCCGCGTCTGATGAAGGCGGCGACGGAGCAACCATTATTGAATTAAAATAGTCGGATATTAGAATTGACGCCATAATGAATAAATCAAACTTTCGGCATATTTTAACGGAATTGGAACCACTTTCGTTAAAAATCGCGCAAAAGTACTGTATAACTCCACGCCACAACAAAAAGATAAAAGCTTACTTGCCTCCGAAATATGACAGCGCCTGTTTCACTTTCTCTTCCAGCGTCGCCTGTTTGCCATAAGGCAGAGCAGCCACGGCACGCGACGCCTCTGCGGCTGAATATCCCAGCCCCAACAACGCCGCCAGCACCTCTTCATCATCCTCACCCACCGGCACGACGGATGCACCAGCCCACCCCGACTTCAGTTTATCCTTCAACTCCAGAATAAGACGCCCGGCCAATTTCTTTCCGACACCGGGGATTGCTGTCAGCAACTCCTCGCTACCTCCGGCAATCGCAGAAACCAACTGCTCTGCATTCATGGTAGAAAACATAGCCAGCGCCAGCTTGGGACCGACCCCGGAAACATCAATCAAAAGCTGAAACAGTTTCAGGTCCTCATCAGAAGAAAATCCATAGAGTAAAATTGCATCCTCACGTACATACGTATGTGTAAAAATGCGAACCTCCTCGCCCAATCCGCCTATGGTCAACATGGTCAATGCCGGCATAAACACCTGAAAACCCACGCCCCCAACATTTACGACAACAGAATCAGAAGCTGATGCCTCCAAGATACCCTTCAAACTAGCAATCATAGTAGTTACTCCTCCTCGCCATTTACCTGCTATCCTGCATCAGATTGCGCAGGCAACTCTCACGCAGATGGCATATGGCCACAGCCAGCGCATCAGCTGCATCACTTGGCTGAGGAACCTCATCAAGTTCAAACAACATTTTGACCATTTCCTGTATCTGCTCTTTGGAGGAAGCCCCGTAATCTGCCACGTGTTGTTTTATCTGCCTCGGCGCATACTCATAAATTGGGATGTTATTTTGGGCAGCGGTCAACAAAACAATCGCCTGCGCTTTGCCAATAGCTAGGGCTGATTTGGCATTTTCACCGAAAAAAGGTGTCTCTACAGCCATAACGTCAGGCGCAAACTTGTGTATAACAGATGAAAAATTTGTATGCAGAAAGTGCAATCGCTCCGACATGTCGGAGCGAGCATCGCATTTGATAGAACCAAAATCGACCAGCGTCATTTCGTCTTGGGTGTCTTCAATAACTCCATAGCCTAAGACAATAGTGCCCGGGTCAACGCCTAAAATCCTCATCAAATGCCGCGCTTATTTCGACTGATATTTCTTCATTACTTCGTCGCTGATGTCTGCATTGTTATACACATTCTGAACGTCATCCATTGCTTCTAACAAATCCAGCATGCGCAACACCTGAAAAAACGTATGCTCATCAAGGGCAACTGTCGTCTTGGATATTCTGGCAATCTCAGCGTTCTCCACCTCAATGCCGTCATTTTCCAATGCTTTTCGCACCAGTTCCAACTCTGCCGGATTTGTATAAACCTCAATAAAATCGCCAAGTGCATTAACATCTTCGGCACCGGCATCAATTGCCTGCATCGTAAGGTCGTCAATATTTTTGCCCTCGGCAGACACGCCGATAACACCGCGCATCTCAAACATCCATGCAACCGAGCCGGACTCACCGAGGTTGCCACCTGCACGGGTAAAAGCAGAACGCAACTCCTGCACAACACGATTGCGGTTATCGCTTACCACCTCAACTATGACCGCTGTGCCACCGGGGCCATAACCCTCATAGGTTGCCTCAAACATTATCTGCCCTTCAAGTGAGCCCTCGCCCTTTTTGATAGCGCGTTCAATGTTGTCACCAGGCATACGAGCATCTTTGGCCTTTTGTATGGCAAGGCGTAAACGCGAATTACCATCGGGATTGCCGCCACCGGAACGGGCAGCAAAGATAATCTCGCGCGTAAGCTTGGTAAAAAGCTGCCCGCGTTTGGCATCAGCTGCACCTTTTTGATGTTTAATAGTAGCCCATTTGGAATGTCCAGACATAGCCCTAACCCTCTTCCAGCAATGGAAGCCTCTCTATTCTAGTTTATGACTTATTTTAGCACGTTGAGGTCAATAGTTGAATATTTCGATATGCTTCAGTGAAAAATAATATGTCAATGCAGTCCATATTAAACAAATAACCAACACTATGTTTTAAACAAATCGCGTGGCATCATATGAATACGTCCATAAAAACTGCTCCTTTTTCTCACCGCAGCGCACTAACTCTCTTTTGACAGATACCAAAAATTCGGCTATATTAACATCAAATATTAAAATAGCCGAAAAAGAGGACGTTCTTTGTTTATTAAACGACATGCAGACGAAGCGGTGCGAGAACTCTCAAAAATGTTTGGAGCAGTACTCGTCACAGGCGCACGCCAAATCGGCAAGACGACCCTTCTTCAAGAAGTTACCGCACATGCGAGTTACGTTACTTTAGACGATCCTGTTAAACGCATAAGCGCAATTGAGCAAAGCGGGATATTCTTTAAAGACGCCCCTCCTCCGGTTTTTATAGATGAGATACAATACGCACCTAACCTATTCCCGCAAATTAAAATTATCTTGGATAAGGAGAAGAAGAAAGGTCAATTTTTTCTCTCAGGCTCGCAACAATTTGAAATGATGAAAAACGTCAGTGAATCATTGGCAGGTCGGCTTGGCATACTTAATTTACACGGAATCTCACTGCGAGAGTTATACGGCGTGTCATTCAATGACCCATTTTTGCCAACTGATGAATACTTTACAAGCCGCAAAAAATGCATGGTAGATATTCCATATGCAAATGTTTGGAACACTATACATCGTGGCAGTTTTCCCGAGTTATGTGCCAATGGCAGCTTTGACTGGCAAATGTATTTTGCCGCTTATGTCAAAACGTATATTGAACGCGATGTCCATGACCTGACACAGGTTGGTAACGAGATAAAGTTTTTGCAGTTTATGGCAGTTACGGCAAGCCACACAGGTCAACTTCTGAACATAGCTTCTTTGGCACGGGATATAGGCATAAGCCAAGCCACAGCGGAACGCTGGCTTTCAAATTTGGTAACATCAAATTTGGTGTTTCTTTTAAAGCCTTATCACAACAACATCACGAAGCGAACAGTCAAAGCACCAAAACTCTATTTCTTGGACACGGGGCTTGCAGCCTACTTAACCCGCTGGAACACCTCTGATGTTTTGAAAAACGGCGCCATGGCAGGAGCCTTTTTTGAAACTTTCGTAATCTGTGAAATCATTAAGAGTTATAGCAACAAGGGAATCCTTGATTTTCCTCTGTATTTTTACCGCGACAGAGATGGAAACGAAATTGATTTACTGATTGAGAACAATGGAACGCTTTATCCCATCGAAATAAAAAAACATGCTGACCCGTCAAAATCCGACGTCGCAAAATTCTCCATACTCAGCAAAATCCCGAGCATTAAAAGGGGTTCGGGCGGAGTAATTTGCTTGTACGACAACCTAACAACACTTCAAGGCAATGATAAAGCTATCCCCGTTACGCTGTTGTAACCCATGAGTTTAGACAACTCGCCGTTAAAGCCCCGCTCAGCGAAAATCAGCCCTTTGAGTGTCCCGATACAAAAGCCACTGCATACTCGCGGGAGTGCGACAAACTGACATGCATCACATCAATCCCCAACTCGTCCGCTTTGCTGCGCGCTGTGCCATAAAGCGTTAGAAGTGGCTTCCCATTGTCCGCAGAGGTTACCTCCATCTCATGTGGATTAAGCCCAGGGGCATCCAATGCCTTGATTACTGCTTCTTTGGCTGCAAAACGTGCCGCCAAAGAAGGTATCTTGTCCTTGTATAAGGCTATTTCCTTAGAGGTAAAAACGCGCTCCAGAAATGCCTGCCCAAAGCGCTGCAACGCATCTTCAATGCGGCTGATTTCAATTATGTCAACACCGATATGCTGCATAGGCTTGCCTCCCTTACAAAAAGGCATGTGGTTCAGTTTCTGACATGGTACAATAAACAGAGTGCAAATAAAAGAAACCTATCTAAAAATATGCAAAAATCCATGACGCGACATTGTAGAATTATTTAACCTGTATTATAAAGCAAACCGAATGGTCATTGATAACAAACCAAGCCATATGAAACCGCTGTGCAATAGTGTATCCGAGGATACCCGAATCGCCGCGCAACACGCACGTGGCAAGCTTACGTCACTTGAAAGAATCAACCTTTTACTTGACCCAAACACTTTCCAAGAGATTGCAGGGTCTGCTCATAACCACGCCACAGACGCTAATGCTCCAGACACGAGAAATAATCCTCTTGCTGTCATCACAGGCTCAGGAAAGATAAACGGACGACCGGTATTCCTGTTTTCGCAGGATTTCAGCATCATCGGAGGCACCATATCAGAGGCAGAGGGGCAAAAAATCGCGCATGTAACGGACCTGGCCTTGGAGCACGAAGCCCCCATAATTGGCATATATGATTCAGGTGGGGCACGCATACAGGAAGGTGTCGCCTCGCTAGCCGGCGTGGGCGAAATACTACTGCGTAATACCCGCTGCTCTGGCGCTATTCCACAGATTGCGGTTGTTGTCGGACCAAGCGCCGGCGGCTCGGCTTACTCACCATCGCTTTGCGACTTTGTCTTCACAGTCAAAAACATAACTCAGATGTATATAACCGGTCCGGATGTAGTCAAATCCGTAACAAATGAAACTATCAGCCACCAAGAACTTGGGGGTGCAGAAATACACAGCCAAAAAAGCGGCGTGGCTCATTTCGTTCATGACAGTGAAGAGGAGTGTTTCCGGCAGGTAAGACGTCTGCTAAGCTTCATTCCTCAAAGCTGCAACTCCAAGCCGCAGACAGTCAAAACAGATGACCCAACCGATCGTTGCGACGAAACACTGCAAACTATTGTTCCGGATGACCCTCGCAAGCCTTACGACATGAAAAAAATTATTGCTGCCGTTGTAGATAATGGTGCTCTCATGGAGGTCCAATCGCAGTTTGCACGCAACATCATATGCGGTATGGCACGGTTGGCAGGAAATTCCGTCGGTATTGTGGCACAACAACCGGCAATGCTAGCCGGTGTCATTGATATCAATGCATCGGTAAAAGCGGCCCGTTTTGTGCGCTTCTGCGATGCGTTCAACATACCCATTGTGAGTTTTGTTGACGTACCGGGCTTCATGCCGGGCACCGAGCAGGAACACGGTGGCATCATACGCCATGGTGCCAAGCTGATATATGCCTATGCAGAAGCCACCGTACCTAAGCTGAGCGTTATTACACGCAAAGCCTATGGTGGTGCTTATATCGCCATGAGCTCGCAGCATTTACGCAGCGATATCAACTATGCATGGAAAGGGGCTATAATCGCCGTCATGGGCACCGAGGCAGCAGTCAACATTATCTTCCACAAAATGCTCGCTGAATCACCCACTCCAGAGGAAACGCGTCAAAAGTTGGCGCGTGAGTACAGCGCAAATTTCGGCAATACATTGCAGGCATCAAAGCATGGTTATATCGATGGCGTAATTGACCCGCGCCAAACGCGCCCTATGCTTATACATGCACTGGAAACGCTGCACAACAAACAGCAAAAAGTTCCGCAGAAAAAACATGGTAACATGCCGCTGTAAAACACGGAATTGTTTTCTTTCTTGTGATGGAGCACCATCCGCAGTAAAAGCAAATCGTTGACGAGTTCTACCTTTCCTGAGATACTAACCCTTGGTTGATGCCAAAAGTGGCAAGCATCAAGATGCATTTCGGAGGTGCCATGAGCGAACCTAAGACGTCAAAAGTTGCCGTCATTCTACTGGCTGCCGGCAAATCAGAGCGCATGGGGCAAAACAAACTGTTGCTTCCTTTCGGCGGTCAATTGGTAATACAACACACCTTGGATAATTTAATTGCCTCACGCGCGCAGGACATCGTTGTAGTTTTAGGCTCAAAAGCATCTGAAATAAGCGAAGCTGTCAGCAAGCATAATGTCACCACCGTATTTAATCCCAATTATGCAAGCGGTATGAGTACATCCCTCGCCGCCGGGCTGAAAGCCATGAAAAACCCTGCCGGGTTTGTCATGGTAGCGTTAGGCGACCAACCCCTCATCAAACCACAGACATATGATGCGCTTATCACCACGGCACTGGGCACAGATAAGGGCATACTGGTACCGACATACTGCGGGAAGCGCGGCAATCCAATCCTTGTGTCCACCAAGTACAAAGAAGAACTTTGCATGCAAAGCGGCGACATCGGCGGGCGGGAGTTATTGCGCACCTGTCCCGGCGACGTGTTGGAAGTGCCCGTAGAAGACGAGGGCATAATTATCAATATCAACACCAAAGCCGAATATGAGAAGCGTCTGGCAACGATTAAATGAAGGATACAAACAGGGAAAATTCATGCAACGCTGGCAGAGGGATTGTTTGGTTTTTATGCTGGAGAGACTGCAATGAACAATAAGTTCCTACCGGTTTCAATTTTTGTAACAAGTATTATTGCCTTGCTGTGCAACATTTTTAGATTTGGTTTTGGCTCGGATACAATTTACATAGCAAACTATATGCCTAGCACACCTGACCATCATGCTTTTGCTGTTTATTGCTTTATCTATTGGGGCAAGCAGTTACTTTATACGTTTCTAGTGTGTCTAATTCCGATGCTAATAGGTGGCATTATTGCGAAAAGGAAAGGGCTGCTAACATGGAAGTATGTCTTGACGCTACTTCTTGTCCCTTTGTTGTTGGCAAGTATTTACTTTTTCATTTTTGTATTCCCTCGGTTTGGATCCTCATGGTAATATCTAAGGCAAACGCCATCTTTGTCACATTACCGCTCCGCCGCCATATAGTCCGAGTTGCACAATAGGATACCACCGCTCTTTAATATTGCTATGTAAGAATATCCCATTTATGCTATGATTACGACAAATATTTTGTCTTGGAAAGGATACCATGGGTAAGACATTAGCTGAAAAGATACTAAGTCAAAAGCTTGGCCGTGATGTCAGTGCTGGTGAAATCGTGGTAAGCCCTGTGGATTTAGCATTCGCACAAGACACCACCGGTCCCCTCACTGTACGTGAGTTCCAAAGTAGTGGGTTTAATACACTGGCCGATAAGCGCCGAACCATGCTTTTTCTGGATCATGCCGCACCATCGCCCAATGCGCAGCTTTCGGCAGATCACGTATTATTGCGCAACTTTGCACGCGACACCGGATGCATCCTTTCGGATGTAGGTGCGGGTGTATGCCACCAAATCGTGGCCGAAAACATGGCGCGCCCCGGCGACGTGGTGGTAGGTGCCGATTCGCACACGGTAACAGCAGGTGCGCTTGGCGCATTTGCCACCGGCGTGGGCAGCACAGATGTTGCCGCCGCTATGGCTACCGGCGAAGCATGGTTTAAAGTGCCGTCGGCTATTAAAATAAACTTAATTGGCACTCTGCCAAAAAACGTTAGCGGTAAAGACGTCATCCTTCACATAATAGGTATGATTGGCGTGGATGGTGCACTTTATCAGTCGTTGGAATATTCGCACAACACATTATCCATGGACGATAGGTTGTGCATGGCTAATATGGCAATAGAATGCGGGGCAAAAAACGGTATCTTCCC
>WQXK01000019.1 GCA_009784845.1 Dehalococcoidia bacterium
GTGCGGCGGACTACATCATAGATATGGGACCGGGGGCTGGAGAGCATGGAGGGGAGGTGGTTGCGGCAGGGACTTTGGATGATATTCTGCATTCGGAGGCGTCACTTACAGGGCAATATCTTTCCGGACGTAAGCGAACCCCTGTTCCTCCACAGCGGCGGGAGGGTAATGGCGCGGAGATTGTAATAAAGGGAGCGCGCCAGAACAATCTCAAGAGTATTGAGGTGCATATACCGCTGGGCAAGCTGGTGGTCGTCACCGGTGTTTCGGGCTCCGGCAAGAGCACATTGGTTAATGAGGTGCTTTATCGCAAACTGGCGCAGGTGCTATATAAAACACGTGAAAAACCCGGCGAGGCAGATGTAGTGCTGGGTATTGAAAACATTGATAAGGTTATCAACATTGATCAGTCTCCTATCGGGCGCACACCGCGCTCGAATCCGGCCACATATACCGGTCTGTTTACCCATATCCGTGAGTTGTTTGCCACCTCACCCGAATCCCGCCGGCGCGGCTATGCGGCGGGAAGATTTTCTTTCAATGTTAAGGGCGGGCGCTGTGAGGCCTGTCACGGCGAAGGTTTTATTCAAATTGAAATGCAGTTTTTGCCGGATGTCACTGTAGCATGCGACATCTGCCACGGCGCGCGCTATAACCGTGAAGTTCTGGAAATCAAGTTCAAGGACAAAAGCATTGCCGATGTGTTGAATATGACGGTGGAGGAGGCATTGTGCTTTTTTGAGCATTTTCCGAAGGTCAAAAACAAGCTTGAAACATTATATGCCGTCGGGTTGGGATATATATGTTTGGGACAACCGGCGCCGCATCTCTCGGGCGGTGAGGCGCAGCGCATCAAGCTTGCCACAGAACTGTCGCGTCGTGCCACCGGTCGCACGCTGTATATTCTGGATGAGCCGACAACGGGTCTGGCATTTGAGGACGTCGCGGCGCTAATGCGCGTGTTGCAACGCCTGGTGGATGGCGGCAACTCTGTGGTGATTATTGAGCATCATTTGGACGTTATTAAAAATGCCGACTGGATAGTTGACTTGGGTCCGGGTGCAGGTGACAATGGTGGACAGGTGGTGGCTGAGGGGACACCTGAAGAGGTTGCCTGTCAGGAAATGTCGGCAACAGGCTATTACATTAAGCAGTCACTTGATTAGGCTCGTGACACGTCTCTTCCTTGGATAAAATGGATGCGAGCAAAACGGTGTCAATGCAGCAGAAATAACTCATTATGCTGCGCCATGCAAAGAAGATTGGTACAAGAGATAAGATGAGCCCTGTGTGAGGATAGCGGCGGGCATGGCGCAGATACCATAGTATGCACAATACAAAAGCAGTCACTTCCATGACAGTGAATAAAATGGGAGAATCCAGTGGTATTATACCTGTTACTACCAGCGTAACCAGCCCATCTCCTAGAGGGAACATAGGGTCCACCATGGGCGCTAAAACGGACGACAGCCATAGGTGATGGTCGGCTATGATGAATGGCGCATTGATGAAGAAGAACACTGCACAAACGATAATGCCGCCACGTATGGCGAGGCGCAAATTTATTATTTTCCATATAAGGATGAGATAAAAAGGCAGCAAAAACCAAGCGGTTTGCTTGGTTGCCACGGCGATACCTATAAAAATTGCCGACAGATACGGTCTGCGGGATGCCGTGAACCATCCTGCCAGGATAAAAGGCAGACAAAGGAGTTTGGTATCGGCGGAAAAAATGAGTGTCAAAAGCTCACACGACAGTAATATCCCCAGCACAAAATACCAACGCTTGCGCGGCGCGATTCTTTTGGCGGTGTAGATTACTGTTGGCAGCAGGAGAATTATGAGTATGATGCGTATGTCGCTTATCCCAACTGCTATAAATGGCGCAAGCAGGAGAAAAGAGCCGGCTGGGTAGTTGAATTTTGTTTCTATCTCCTGTGGGGGCACGTCAGGGTTGCTGATGGTCATGCCCCAAACGCTTTTAAGCTCATCTGGTGTTGGATATGGGAACGAGTCGGCAAAGGCGCCTGTACGCAGTGGAGTAAGTCTTGTATATGCATCCGGTGAAGCATCAAGGGCTGTGACAATGTTTGCATGTGAGTAGGGATTTTTACCGGCGAGCAGGTTTTCTGTGGCCTGTATTGAAAAACTGGTAGAGTCATATGAGTTACTCATAGTGTCAACCAGTCCGCTGGCTATAGACGGTAGTGACGCAGGTTTGACAACATTCCATACCATGACAGTAGATATGGATAACACGCTGATGCATATGGCAACAGCCAGAATAGCCAAAGAGGCTTTATATGCCTGTTTTAACCAATACTGGTAAGCGGTGAGCAGAACGCTGGCTTGTGGCAAGGCTATGGCAAGCATTAAAACAAGCCATAGAAAAAGAATAACACTGGTGCCTAGAACCAAAGGCTGAAAGCTGAAAAAGCCAGCCAGTCCGGTGAACATGAAAGCGATTAGTTTGATGCAGTTTGCAACAAAAAACATCTGAATGCGCGGTGTAGCGTTACTTAGAGCAACCTTACAACCATGTATCAGATTATTTGTATGAGAGAGGGTTTGAGAAAGTATCGGCATATGCAAGGTAGAACTATACCATTTTTAGAAAATTATGTTTGCGTCAAGAAATTTCAATTCTTGAGCCCTCGATGGCTTTAACCACAGTGAAGCGTACAGGGAAGGCGTCTTTAAGCTCATCAATGTGAGTGATGACCAGTATCTTTTGGAAGTCATCCTGAATGGAATTGATGGCCTCTTTCAGCTTTTCGATGCCATCTGTGTCCTGTGTGCCGAAGCCCTCATCAATAATAAGAGTTGGCATCGGTGCTCCGGCACGTCGCGCCAGCAGCTTGGAAAGTGCAATGCGCACGGCAAAGTCAATGCGGAATCCCTCCCCTCCGCTGAACATTTCGTAATTACGCGTGCCCAACTCATCGGCGATTTTGATATCCAACGTTTCGGAGAGAACCCCTGTTTTTGTGGCTTGCTGCGTTTCAAAGGTGAGTGTCATGCGCCCGTCTGTCATACGACTGAGCAGGTGGTTCGCTTCGGACTCAATTTCAGGCAGAGCCGTTTCAATCAGCATCGCCTGAATTCCTTTTTTACCGAATGCCTGTGACAACTGCTTGTAAAGCGACTCGTTTTCTGCCGCGAGGGCCATCTCACCACGTTTTTCGGTAGATTGTGTCTCCATCTCGTTTAGCTGCGTCAGTTTTTCCTTGAGAACGGTCATTTTTTCAAGCGCCGTTTGCTGCTCTTTTGTCTGTTGTTGCAGTAAGCTTTCTGTCTGCTGCAGTTCTTGTTGTAATTCGCCCCACTTCTCCCGCTGTTGCGAAAGTTGCAGGTGCGTTTGCCCGTCTTGCAAAAGCTGAGCCTGAATGGCTTTAATTTCTTCGGTTAAGCCAGTGGCACTTTCCTGCTCTTTTTGCAGGAGAATAGTGGCATCATCCAACTCGCGTTTTTGTTTTTCGCTGCCTTGCAGGCGCTGTTTTTCCTGTAGCAGTTTATCATGGCACTTTTCGTCGTAAGCAATGGCGACTATTTCAGAATTAATGCGCGATAATGCCTCACGTTCAGTGTGGGCGTAATCGTGCGTCGACAGTTTTCGTGCTACCTCCTCAAGCTGAGCCGTAACAAGCTCTATTTTTTCATCTGCTGCGGCTGACTCATTCAGGGCTTGCGCCAGACGCTCTTCCTGACGGGCAAGTGCGTCTGTATCGCTTTTTAAATTCTCCTCCTGCTGGCGCAAGGCGTCCTTATCGGATTTCAGTTGCGCGCCTAGCCCGGCTGCGGCTTTATTGTTTTCACTAATTTCATTCAACTTGGAGACTTTGTCGGATGAGTATTTCTTTTGCACCAACTCAAGTCGTCCGCCGCTCAGATCAGATTCGCACAGGGGGCAGGTGGTCTCCTGCTCTGTTTTGGTCAGCAAGAGCTGTTTCTCTTCAATTTCGATGATATCCTGGCTCAGGCGTTTATTGGCGTCTTCTATGCGTGAAAGTGCCGTCTCGCGCTCATTCAAGGATTTCCTGCTACTTTCAAACTCTTTTTCTGAGTGCACTAATTCCTGCCTTTTCTGGTGTAGCACCTGCTGTTCGGCATTAAGTGAGACCAATTGCTCTGCTTTCATTTTCAGTTGGCTGATACTGCTTTGAATGATTTGGCGCTCTGAAATAAGTTTGTTTTCTTGTTTGCTGCAGAACTCTTCGTAAGGCTTGCTTTCCTCGCGTAAACGGACGATTTGTTGCAGCTGCAGGTTCATTTTTTCGTATTGTTCGTGAGTTTCCTGCATCTGCTGGTAGGCAGCCTCTATGTCTGTGCGGTGTGCCAGTAGCGCCTCATGCTCTACTATATGTTGCTGAGTGTCCTTGTATTGAGCCGTTTTGCGCTTTAACTCTTCGTTGTTACGCTTGATGGTTGTGTCTAACTGTTCCAAACGTGCTTTCACAGCGCTGAGATGAACATATTCTTGGCGCAGTTGTTTCAATCTGCCTTCTGTGGTGCTCATGCCGGCGGATATGTCCGTATGTCGTTCTGCTGCCTGTGCAAGCTCTGCCTCCAGTGCGGGTTTTTGTGTAAGCTTTTCCTCTGTTTCGCTTATGCTTGCGCTAATGTTTATTTTTTTTTGCTGTGCTTCCTTACATTTTTCCTTGGCGCGTTCCTCATAACCATCATAGATTTCCAGCCCGAGTATGTTTGCCAGCACCTCTTTGCGTTTGGCCGGATCCTGGCGCGTAAACTCATCGGCATGTCCCTGACGCAGGTAGGCGCTGTTGATGAAAGTGTCGTAATCCATATGCAGTATGGATTTGATTTTATCCTCAGTTTGGCGTATGCGCTCAGCCGTCAAAGGAAGGAAGTCATCGTCTTTGTGGACGAAAAGATCCAAGCTGCTTTGTCCAGACGTTCTTCTGCCTTTGGGTCGTGCATGCCGGCGAACAACGCGATATAGCTGCCCCTCAGTGCAAAAATCAAATTCCACCTCGGTTTCATTTTCGCTCTGGTATATGAGGTCGTCGTCGCTTTTAGCGCGCGACTTACCCCACAGTGCCCATGTTATGGCGTCTATAACAGAGGATTTACCTGCGCCGTTGTCGCCTGAAATGCAGGCTGTATGGATAGAGGCGAAACTTAGCGGTGGAACCTCTCCCTTATACGGCAGAAAATTACGTACTCTCAGCTTGAGCGGAACCATGTTTTATTCCAGATAATCCTTCAGTTTGCGGCTGCGGGTAGGATGCCGCAGTTTGCGCAGTGCCTTGGCCTCTATCTGGCGAATACGCTCGCGTGTAACGTTAAACTCCTTGCCCACCTCTTCCAGTGTGCGACTGCGCCCGTCTTCCAGCCCGAAACGCAGCTGCAATACGCGACGTTCGCGTGACGTAAGGCTGGATAAAACGCTGTCAATCTGCTCTTTGAGCAACTGACGTGAGGCGGCATCAGGTGGTGCTAAGGCGTTCTGATCCTCAATGAAGTCGCCCAAATGGCTATCCTCTTCCTCTCCGATAGGGGATTCGAGTGAAATAGGCAGCTGAGATACCTTGATAATTTCGCGTACGCGGTCTGGCGTCATCTCAAGCATGTCACCGATTTCCTTGGGTGTCGGCTCGCGTCCATACTCCTGTGACAGCTGACGGCTGACAGAAAGCAGTTTGTTGATAGTTTCCACCATATGTACCGGGATACGTATGGTGCGTGCCTGATCGGCAATGGCGCGGGTTATGGCCTGGCGTATCCACCATGTGGCGTATGTGGAAAACTTGAAACCGCGTTGGTAGTCGAACTTTTCTACGGCGCGTATCAGACCGATGTTGCCCTCTTGCAGCAGATCAAGCAGCGGCATGCCGCGCCCTATGTGTTTTTTAGCAACGCTTACCACCAGACGCAGATTGGCCTCAATGAGGTGGTTTTGGGCTCTGTTAGCCTCGGCGCACATACTGCTGAGATAACTTGTAAACTTTTTTTCATATATCTGGATAGCTGCGACGAACCCTTCGTCATCAGCGAGCTTTTCCACACCGTCCAGCACTTCTTCCTGGTCGATTTGCTCAATAACCTCGTGCGGCAAAAGGCTTGAATTAAGCGCCAAATTAATAATGATTTGCTCAATGTCTGATATTGGTCTATCCAGTGTCTGTGCCAGCGCGGCTGTCAGATTCGGATTGATTTCGTTATCAATGGCCTGACGTATCTGCGGGTCAAAAACGGCCTCCTTGAACCCTGTTGTGTGGCTTATGGACAACTCTTGCTGTAAGGCGTGCAACAGCGGGGCGGCCTGTCCGATTTCTTTGAGCATGGTTTGCATGATTTCCGTGGTAGACGGCTCATGCCCCAGTTTATTGCGCAGATACGTGCGGATTTCCTCAACCCGCTTGCCTTTTTCCATTTTCTGAGCAAGGTTTTTCTCGTCGTCGGCAGTTAGCAGAGGTACGCGTCCGATTTCATGCAGGTACATTCTCACAGGGTCATCGACTACGCCGGTCTCCTCAAACTGCTCAAACGATGCCGTGATATCCGGTGCCGGCACGTCAACCTCTTCCAAGGCTTCTTTGGTCGGCAACTCTTCGTCGATATCCTCTTTCAGAGGCTCTTCTTCAATCTCTTCTTCCACTTCCTCTTCTTTCTCTTCTATTTCTTCAACCTCAATAATTTTTTCGGCTTTTTTCTTGGAACTCACTTTTGTCTCCTCTTTTGTTCGCGCAGGTGTTCTTTTTGAACAAACAATTCCCGCAGTTGTGTGCTCTCCCCTACAGCCAGTGTATCGGCACGGTTGTGAGCCAGCCTCTTGATATACTCCTCCCGCATACGCAATACCGTCTCTGCCAGTTTCATATCCAATCTGTGGGGTAGCAGCTTTTGCTTAAGCAAAAGCTCATAATGCTCCCACAGGGCGCTGTCCAAAGATGGTTTTATTTGCGAAGCATCGTCTGTGCTTAGTATAGCATTATAAATCTCGCGGTTTTCAGAGCTATCAAAATACTCTGCCAGGAGTTTTTTGCAGTGTTCTTTCTGCTCGGGATATTGCAGTATGATTGCCAGGCAATACTCCTCCAGCGGGTTGGAAACTGTTCTGTGCGAACTGGCACTAACAGTCTTCACCTTTTGGGTGCTGTGGTCTTTTAGCAGTAGCAACTCAAGCTTTTTGGGGTTTTGCCTAACCGTCTCAGCCAGCTTGTTCAGATAAAATGCCTGGCGTACGGGGTCACTTATTTGGCTGATGTTTGGCATGAGCTTGGCAACAGCCTCACTTTTACCGCGTGCAGTTTTCAAATCCATCCCGGCCAAACTTTTTTCAAATACAAAATCGAGAGCTGGGACCGCCGCTGCAATCAACTGCCCCCAGACGGATGGATCCTGTATGACTATTTCATCGGGGTCTTTATCTTTTGGCAGGAGCGCTACACGCATTTCGGCTCCAAGGGCGTTTTCGAGCCATATTGAACGCATGGTTGCCGCCTCACCCGCGCTGTCCGGATCAAGCGCCAAAATCAGGTTTTTAGTCAGCTTTTTGAGGATGGCGACATGGTTTTCGCCGATGGCGGTTCCCATGGAGGCTATTACGTTCTTATAGCCGTATTGGTGCGGCAAAATAACGTCCATATAGCCCTCAACAATGACTGCCTGTTCTTGGCTTATCAAGGCGTCTTTTGCCAGATGTGAACCATAAAGATTGGAACTTTTATCAAAAAGGGGTGTCTGCGGAGAATTGAGGTATTTGGGTTGCGCGTTATCATCAAGTGCCCGTCCGCCGAAACCGATAAAACGCCCGCGCACGTTTGTTATGGGGAACATTAGGCGGTTGCGGAAGCGATCGTGGTGCTTTTTGTTTTCACTTTCAATCGCAAGCCCTGCTTCAAGTAATTCCTCAATGCTAAACCCGCGTTCCAAGAGATGCTTTTGCAGACTGTCCCAGGCGTTGGGGCTGTAGCCCAACTTGAAATTCTCAACCGATGCGGCGTTTAGTCCCCGCTTTGACAAATAGTCCCGTACCTTTTGAGCCTCAGGTGAGCCGAGCAACAACTGATGGTAATACTCAGCTGCCATTTGGTTGGCTTGGTACAATCGTTCGTGCTTTTCACGTACTTTTTCCTGCCCCGTATTTTGCGGCAGTTCCACGCCGCTTTTTTCAGCCAGCGTTTTGAGGGCTTCGCCGAAGCTGATATTGTCTTTTTTCATAATGAAGGAAAAGACGTCACCGCCAGCAGCGCATGCACCGAAACAATGCCATCGCTGCTGGTCGGGATAAACGAAGAAAGAGCCGTGCTTTTCCGGATGGAAAGGGCACAGCCCGCGGAAAGTTTTACCGGACCTGCTAAGCGGAGTGTACTGTCCGATAATTTCCACGATGTCTGTTTTTTGTTTTATCTCTTCAACTGCATCCATGACTTATTGCCTGTTGAGTGATCAAGCATCGCCCGCAAAAGAGTTACGCAACACCTAGTTTAGCGGCTAGGTTGAGGGCGTACTGGTCCGTCATTCCGGCAATGAAATCAGCCACACGCCGGCTGTTTTTCTCCACACCGATTTGATACTCTGCCGGTAAACACTCCTCGTGTTGCGTTAAATACTCATAGAGGCCACGTACTACCTTTCTGGCGTGACGGGCATCTGCGTTTTGGGATTGTACATTATACACATTTTGGAACATAAACTGGCGTAACTGTTCAGTTGCTGCCCCGATGCCTGCGCTCATGCATATGACGGGTTTGTTTTGCGCCTCATTGCTTTCTGCCACAGCCCAAGACGATTGAATGATATCGCATACCATAGTGTTGATACGCTGCGCGTGTGAACTGCCCAGTATACCTGATATGCCTGCCGGCAGGTCGCTTTGTGATAGCATTACGGCGCGAAAGGCATCGCTGATGTCATGGTTGATGTAGGCGATAGCGTCGGATATTTTAACCACCTCAGCCTCATAGGTGCTGCCCTGCTCCCACTCGCTGCCAAACATGCATTTTTCACTTTTGGAGTGGTGTAGTATGCCGTCGCGCACCTCCCATGTTAGGTTTAGTCCGCACCCGTTTTTTTCCAGCCCGCTTACCACGCGCAGGCTTTGCTCGTTATGGCGGAACCCGTCGGGATAAAGGTCGTTTAGTACATCTTCACCGATGTGTCCGAAAGGTGTGTGCCCCAGGTCGTGTCCCAGACTAATGGCCTCAGCGAGATCCTCATTCAGGTTGAGGGCGCGTGTTATGGTGCGTGCGATTTGTGATACCTCAAGTGTATGCGTCAGACGTGTGGTGTAATGGTCTCCGGGAGGTGCGATAAATACCTGTGTTTTGTGCTTTAGCCTCCTGAATGCATTGGTGTGCAGGATGCGATCGCGGTCACGCTGAAACTCAGTGCGCACCGGGTCCATCTCCTCGGCTTTCTCTCTGCCTTTGGTGGCATTGCTGCGTGCAGCAAACGGAGAGAGTGTGCCCTCTCTGGCTTCGCTGCGCTGTCGGATATGTAGTTCTTCTACCATTGTAACGTCTTGATAATGCATGTCGCCTTTAATATGTTTGATTATAGCATCTGCTTTGGGGGAAAGCTATTGCCGCAAGGGTAAAAAAGAGCGAAATAATGCCCCTTTGTGCGCTGGCGCACAAAGGGGCATTAAAAGAGCATTATTGAATTTTAAGCTTGGCTTCAGCTCGGGCTATGATTGCGCGTGTGGCACCAATCATATCTGGGCTGACGGAAACAGAGGTAATGCCCCAGGACACCAGTTTTTCAGTAAGCTCAGGATAAACAGAAGGTGCCTGACCGCAGATTGAAGAGGTTACGCCCATACTCTTGGCTACAGTGATTGCGCGCTCCAAAGCCACCAGAACGGCATCGTTGCGCTCATCGAATGTGGTGGCAAGCTTGGAACTGTCGCGGTCAACGCCGAGCGTGAGCTGCGTGAGATCGTTCGAGCCGATTGAAATACCATCAATTCCCACAGCCAAGAACTTCTCCATGATGAAAATATTGGCCGGAATTTCTGTCATCATCCACAGCTTGAAGTCATCGGAACGCTTGAGCCCGAACTCCTCCATAAGAGCCTTGGTTTTTGCCAACTCTTCAACTGTGCGTACGAAAGGAATCATGACATGCAGGTTATTGTACTCTGTGCGCACGCGTTTAATAGCCTCAATTTCCATGCGGAAACTCTCAGTATCCGTGATGTAACGTGAAGCACCGCGATAGCCAATCATGGGGTTCTCTTCCGGCAACTCAAACTCAGCCCCACCCCGCAATTCCCTGTACTCGTTCGTCTTGAAATCAGTGGTGCGATAAACAACCGGGCGCGGGTAGAAAGCTTTGGCAAACGGTAAAATGCCTTCATATACCTTTTGGATATACTCTTCCTGGCGATTATTCTTGATCATGTACAAGGGATGCATGCCGATTTGGCTGACGATAAACTCGGCTCGTAACAGACCAACGCCGTCAACGTTGCGTGCGGCGATTTTATCAGCAAGTTCCGGTTGAGCCAAGTTAACATAAACACGGGTGCGTGTCTTTATAATTTCTTTTACGATGGAGGTCACGTCGGGGCCCTGAACGTTGCGAGATACCTTTCCAGAGAACACCTTACCGTGTGAGCCGTCAACTGTGACGAGTTGTCCGTCGCAAAGCACTTTGGTGGCCTCACCTGTGCCCACAACGCACGGCGTGCCCAACTCGCGGCTGACAATAGCGGCATGCGAAGTGCGTCCGCCGCGGTCAGTGACGATGGCCACAGCGCGCTTCATCGCAGGGACAAAGTCCGGTGTGGTCATCTCAGCTACTAGGATATCTCCGTCTTTTACCTGATCGATATTAGCCGGATCGAGCAGAACTTTCACCGGTCCTGTGGCAAGACCGGGTGATGCGGCGTCTCCTGCCAGCAGAAATGGAGCGTCAATCTCCGGCTCAACCTCGAAAGCATCTTTGATGGTCGTGACCGGGCGGGTCTGTACAATATATATTTCTCCGCCTTCGGCAGCCCACTCAATATCCTGCGGTTTGCCGTAGTGATTTTCGAGTAGTTTTGCCAGCTCAGCCAGCTTGAGAACCTCAGCGTCGCTGATTTTCTGTTTTTCACGGGCGTTGGAAACGGCGACCCACACATTGGGCTGATCCGCGCCTTCTGCCGTATTACGTACGAGCTTTTTACCCTGTTCGCTGATTTTGCGCGACAGAATGCTCATGTTCTCTTTGTCAATGATGAAAAGGTCAGGTGTAACCTCACCTGATACGATGCCCTCACCAAGACCGTAAATAGCCTCAATTACTATCTTGTTCGTATCGCTTGTAAGCGGCTCGACGGTAAACATAACACCTGATGCTTCTGAGGCTACCATGCGTTGTACCGGCACGGCAATTCCGACTTTCAGATGGTCATACTTTTGCTGGTCGCGATAGTAGATGGCGCGTGATTCAAACAGCGAGGCCCAGCATTTCTGCACGGCATTTATAACATTCTCTTTGCCTTCAATGTTGAGGTATGTACTCTGTTGCCCTGCGAAAGAAGCCTCCGGAAGATCCTCGGCCGTAGCTGACGAGCGAACTGCCACCAGCCCCTCATTCATCTTGGTGTAGGCCTCCTCAATGGCCTTGGTTGTGTCTGCCGGCATGGGGGCACTCATAATGTCCTGTTTAATTTGAGCCGATGCCTGCTGCAATTTTTTGCTGTCGTTGGTATCGAGCCCTTGGAGTGCGGTGACGATTTTGTCGGTCAGACCGTTGGCTTGGATGAAGTCATAGTACGCCTCTGCCGTAACTATAAAACCCGGGGGTACAGGGATTTTGGCTTGGGACATTTCGCCCAAGTTGGCACCTTTTCCTCCAACTAGTGGGATATCATCTCGCCCCACCTCTTCAAACCAAACGATTGACTTAAGGTCTTTTTGCATGAACGCTTTCCTCCTGAGGTTGATAAGAAGTCGGACTATTATAGCGAAACGTCGCAAAAAACGCTAGTGGCCGTGGCATATTCCGTTGAAAAATTCATCGGAAGGAAAATCTTTGCATCATAATAAAACAGCACCGAAAATACTCTATGACTGAAAAGAGAAATGGTTCCAATTGGTTATTTAAGCGATGACGCTCATAGGAAAGTAAAGTCATAGCAAGGTGCGAAATCAATATGGAGAAAGTTTTCACCATTGAACAAGCACCTTGCAACGTATATGCGGTGTGCAGCTTGCTACGGAAAACGACCGCGACTACAGCTTCTTGTCCAGCAGGGGCTTTTCATACGTGTGGAAAGCTGTGGATTAGTCTTGTGCCTTATTTGACACTCCGAAAACTTGAGGGGTAGAATCATAAACATGGTTGTAAGGGGGATTTGAAATGATAGAAATGACTATTGATAGTCTGCGGGTAGGCATGATGAACCCGAAAGCGGCCCAACACGGCACGCCTTATGTGGTGTTGCTCAAAGAAAGGGCAGCCGAGAGATATCTTCCTATCTTTATTGGTCCGGCGGAAGCCAACGCCATTGCCATTAAACTGCGCGGTGAGCAGGTTCCCCGACCACTGACGCACGATTTTACGGGCGCCGTCATAAATAGTTTGGGCGCCTCCATCAGTTCTGTTATTGTCAGCGACCTTCGGAATGACACCTTTTATGCCAAGGTAATCCTCTCCGTGAGCGAAGGACAAATTGAGGTAGATTCACGTCCGTCGGATGCATTGGCGCTGGCTCTCACCGCAAGTGGCGTGCCTATTTTTGCTGAGGAAGCCGTATTGGATAAGGCAGGGATATCACTGTCACACGGTGACGGCGATGAGTTTATTATGGATAATCAGCAGCAACCTGATATGGGAAACAGAATGCATGAGACAAGGTCAGGCAAGGTAAGCGAAGAGGAACTCGGCAAGCTGTCTGCTTTCAGCGATTTTCTTAATAGTTTGGACCTTGAAGATTTTGGCAAATTCAAATCATAAATTGTAGCCGGTTGGTATTTTGCGCGACGATGGCCATGGAAAACTTCCATGGCCATTAAAAAAATTTGTTTGGGCAAATGCTTTTTGAGATTGGCGGCGTCTTGACTTTGCTCCACCAATTCTGCTATTCTGCCTGCTAGCAATTTTGGGCGGCTTGTTTGCCCTGTTAGTTGTTGGCGGGACACCGGGCTTTTAAGCGGTTTTGATATCGCTGTTTATGGCGCGTAATGAATGTCTCTCCCATTTATCAAGAATAAGCGGGATAAAGGGGATAGTTAGTGGCTAAGAAAAAAGGCTGTCTTGGTTGTTCGTTACCGGTTGTTATCATTGTTGCACTTGTTGCTTTGACAGGTGTGGTACTCGGCGTTTTAGCCGGTCCGCTCGGTCAAAAGTTCGGCATTACGGGTTTGCCTGACTGGATGTCTTTACATCTGCCTGAACCTAAGTTGCCGGCGGATGTGATTTTTCACATTTTTGGTTTCTCCGTTACCAATAGCTTATTAGCAACTTGGATTACGATTCTTGTGCTGGTGATTATTGCATTGCTGGTTACCCGCAAACCTAAACTTGTTCCTGGTCGTGCACAGTCTGCCGCCGAGAGTGTTCTTGGCTATATCTACGACTTGTGTGTCAGCACCGCTGGGGAAAAAGATGGTAGGAAATTCTTCCCGCTGGTAGCTACAATTTTCCTGTTTGTTTTGTTCAATGCTTTGCTGGCGCTCATTCCTGGATATGGCTCAATACTCTTTCACACGCATGAAGGCGAAGTAGAGCTATTGCGTGCAGCGAATACGGATTTCAACACACCTCTTGCCCTCGCGTTAATCACTTTTGTCACGGTGGAATTTATGGGGTTCAAGCGTTTGGGGTTTGGATACCTCAAGAAATTTATTACGTGGGGTGATTTTGGTCGTGCCATTGGCAAGATTTTCAAGGGCAAGTTTGATGTTATGGCACTACTTTCCGGCTTTATTATGGGTATAGTTGGTCTCTTGGAACTTGTTAGTGAGTTAATCCGTATAGTGTCGCTGACGTTCCGTTTGTTTGGCAA
>WQXK01000020.1 GCA_009784845.1 Dehalococcoidia bacterium
CGCAACACAACAAATACAGCATTCTATTTGAGCAAAGTATTACCCTTGCTTAAGTCGGTGTTTATGCCTAAAGAGCAAGGGTATCATCTGCGGAACTCAGGAAAAAGATGCCCGAGAAATCGGGCATCCTGCAGGTAGTAGTTTACTCCGTGGTGTTATACGTATTCGCTAAAGTCAGGCAATTCAATAGTCACATCGCCAAATGTAAAAGACATATTAATCTCAATTGATAAGGTGAAAGATGAATCATTGACGTTAGCAGTTCCCTCGTATTGAAGCGAAAGCTCGCAAAAATACCCATCATTGTCAATGGTAAAGTATATTGTAACAGCTGCTGAAAATATTGCTTTGTCGATTTCATCAACATCAAGAAGATCTGCGATGAAATCTAACGCAACCAAATCGGCTAGCGATTCTTCAATGAAATCGCCTGACAAGGTCACCCCATACTTTGACCCTTTATCAACTTTTTCAAAAGTGGAACTTATGATATCATCTTTCGTGAAGTCAATAGGCGTTAGCCCTGAATCATATACGGGGATTGTTTCTTTTGTCTTGACTCCGTCCTCCAGTGTGTATCGAAAGCCATCATAATCATAATACTCAGACTCAAACGCTAAGCTCCAAAAATTCATTTCAAAATTTTGGTATGCGACTGGTTTGCCACCAACAATTGATGCCTTCACTTCTGAAGTTGCTGATATTCCGATTGTCGAACCGTTGTATTTCATGGAAATTTCATATGACATTTGACCTTGCATTTGTTCTACCGTTTCGGTCTTTTCCATAGCAGCAAGATATATGGCATATGGGTCTTCTTCATTGGTGACTTTTGATGTACACCCAGATATCAAAGACAAAGACATACATAGAACAAGAACTAGTGCGAAAAATTTCTTCATAGATTGCGTCTCCAACACACTTTCATTTTAATGGTACACTATACAAGACTCGAATAACTTATAGCAACATAAGTGATTTGGTGTGTTTCTTTAATCTTTTTGTGCCTAATTTTGACTTCTGCCTATTTTCACTCAAAAACCAATACTAATTAGCCTTCCAGCCATGCGTGTGAGTAAAGTGCTTCACCATTCAGCACTTTGGCTGTTTTGACATATTTGAACTCTTCTTCGCTGAGTGATTTGATATCAAGAACTTCGCCGTCCAGCGCCCGATGGATTAGATTAACCAGTTCGTTACGTTCGCCGCAGTTGATGAGCGGCAGTTCTGCATCCTGAGCATCTGCAATAACGGAGTAAATTCCTGCGCGCTTGAGCATGACCATAAATACGCGGTTGAGATAAGGTCTGAGCGGAGTTGGCGTGCCGTTAGAAACATTGGACAACCCGACAATTGATTTACATCCTGGGGCTATTTCCGGCAGCATCTGCAGAAATTCCAAGCAGCTTTTTATTTTGGAGATATCGCCTGAAATTGGTGTGGCGATGGGATCAAGCCATATATCCTCATTGGGCACACCGGCCTCGTTGGCTTTGTATACCAAATCCACTGCCAGCATGCAGCGTTCGTTAACATCACGCGGCATACCATCGGCGCTCCAAAGCAGTCCTATCATTTCAGCGTTGTAACGCGAAATCAGCGGCAGTATATGCTCCAGACGTTCCGGTTGCAGTGAAACGGAGTTAATCAGAGCTCTTCTTTTGCATAGCTTCAGCCCAGCCTCGATTGCTTCTGGATTGGTGGTATCAAGTGACAGTGGCAAATCACTTACCTGTTGTACTGTTTGCACCAGCCACGGCATCATTTCCGCGCCAAGCTTTTTTGCAGGACCTATATTGAGGTCGATGTAATGCATGCCTGCTTGTTGTGCCACTTTGACCATGTTTTGTATGGGCTGAGTTTGGCGCTCCTTCATGGCCAGCCCAAGTGTCTGCGACATGACGTTGATATCCTCAGCGATTAGAATCATTTGTGCCTGTCCTGAGAATTAGGCGCGCCAGTTTTTGAGGAAAGCTGGTATGTGGGCTCCTTCGCGCGGTCCAACCACTATCTCCCAGCCGGGTAGTTCTTCTTCCAGCCCGCCGCTTTCGGATGCTATATAGCCCGGGATGATCAGTGAGCGGTGTTTTATTCTGTTTTCAATGCCGCTTTTCTTTACCATGGCGGCAATATTATCGGCTCCGAATTTGCCTGCAGCCCAAGCCGTCATTACGGAAAGCCCTTCGGTGTCCTTTACCAGCAGGTAGCCCGGCACACGTGAGTTTTCTATTTCGCTTGAAACTATAAAGTAGGTTAGCGAGAAGTTGGCTGTAATCAACACCGGTGAGTTTTCATCCGGTTTGCCGATATCGTAAATAGCTTCGGTTGTTGCTAGCGGACGCTGCGGGTCGGAGTACAAATTCAACCGCAGTACCAGCAACGGATAAAGAGTTTCACCCTGAAAATCAGATAATATGATGATGCCGCCGTACTTGGCGATGAATGTAGCGGCCACGAGAGCCTCTTTAAGCGGATTTTCGGCCATGCAAAAGGCCGGTATGATACTCGGGAAGCCAAGTGGGCGGAATTTGTGATTCAGCGCCAGTCTGCGCAGCATTACCTGATCATGCAGAGCTTGTTTGGTATTGCGTGCGCCTGTGTCAAGCACGATATCCTTAACCCCCAGTTGCCCCAGTTTTTCACTGAGCGCGGCAAGGGCTTGCAGCCCATCGGCGCGTGCTACCACCGGGCAGCCATACTCTTTTGAAAGTGCCGCCATCTGCTCGGCGTTATCTGTTGTGGCGCCATATAACAGAGGCTTTCTTTCCGCGCAGACGCTCAGGGCGGATGCCATAATGTCCGCACTGCCGCTCATCAGGATAATTCCGGCAGGGCTTTCTTTTTGCACGCGTTGTACAAGTGCTGTGAAAGTATTGCGGTCCTGCGAGTCACACCTTAGCGCTAGCAGTTCCGGTTGCAGTTTAAATCCTATGCGTGTATATGACAGTTCCTGAAAGCGCTTGAGCCTTTCTCCAACCTTGGCGTCTGTCATTTTGTCTGATACAAGCATTGCCAGCCCGGTCGGGTTTTCAAAGCGCTTTTCATGGCGGAACAACACGGTTTCCCCGCCGATTTTAAGCGCGCGTTCGCCGCATCCTAAAGTTAACGGGCGAATTGGCGGAGCGGAGGCGGCTTCCAGCTTGGCTTTGGATTCTTCCGATACCAAAGGGCAGGCCGATAACTCAGCCTTGCCTGTGGCTAAGCTCATAGCGAAAGCAAGGCAGGTGGGCACGCCACACTTGCCGCAATTGGTTTTGGGCAGCATCTTAAAAATTTCGATTCCTGATAAAGCCATGTACCTATCCGCCGTTATTTAATTACGAAATTGAAAGGAACATTGTACCCTATTTACATCAATGGTTCCATTGTAAGCGCCGGATGCTCTTTTTGTGTCAGAAAAGGAAGAATTTCCTCTTCGGTAATACCGATGCTTTCGTCGGCTATGCGCTCCAACAAATCAGGCATGCCTATTTCTTTTGCGCGGGCGTTGAACCTGTCGCGTATTTCATCCTTTAGCATTTTTGGCATCCAGACCACCCGTTTGATGCCGCCTTCGGCGGACAGGAATTTACGCTGGGCTATGTTGAACTTGCTGTGCCCAATAAATCCTGGCGTGCTGCTGCCTCCACCTATTGTGCTGGCTAGCGTGGTGAATTTCATGCCGCAGGGCGTCATGCCGGTAAAATCGCGGTTAACGATCATAATTCCGTTGCATAGGGGTTGTATTGCCGCAATGCACTCCATACAGCCGCAGGCAGTTGCCGGACCTGTGATAATGCTGTATGAGTTAAAGGAGTTTGTTTTTCCGCGGGATGCTTTCAAAACGAAGTCGTTAACTCCCTGCCATTGCCCCAGCCGCATATCCAGCTGACTTCCTTTAGCTACAGGTTGGTTTGGTCCGTTTGGGTTTATTTCATGCGATGCCTTGCAGTCCATCCAGTTATATGAGCCGCACAGTCCGGCGCGCTCAGGTGAAATAATGCACACGTGGTTGGGGGCGAATGATTGACAAAGCGTGCATGAATAGTATGTATCGGTGCTTTCATCGGTCATGCCGTCAATTCTGGGGTCGCGCACGGAATAGACCTCCCGTGCCTGTGCCACCATAAGGTTTACGTCCTCTGCGTTGGTATAAATCCTAACCTGCAACTTGTCTACGATGCGCTCAAAGTCCTGATGCAGTTTGGCGTGTAATATCACGCCTAATTGGCGCAGTGAGAAGCCTTTTTCAACGGCTTTTTTGCTTATTCGCAACCAGCCTATGTCGCGTTGTCCCAGATGCATAACGCCCTGAGCGTAGTTCAGCAGGTGATGTATCTGCCGTTCCAAAATGGGCTCATAGTCTTCCTGCATTTGACGCCCTGCCACCTCTACAACAATGGCCATGGGCAATTTGGCACCAGCCGGTACGTCTGACAGGTCAGGTCCGATTACCTCAACTTTCCCGTCTTCCAACTCATCCGTCTTTTTGGAAAGGCACAACTCCACCATTTGGGTGCGTCCGCCGCCGCATTCCAGATAGATATCATCGCCGCGAATGCGCTCGCCCTCGTATGCCGGACCGTAGGCTATCTGTATGGGTATACTGGTGACATTTATCTTAAGTCCGCGCACGTCCAGTGCCCGTGATACAATTTTATCGTGCGGCACATTTGCCACGACGATATCGTTTGCGCCTGCGCCGGTTGCCAGTATTTCGGGGATGTTGCTGTCTGAGATGATGGGGAAGCCGAAGTTGATTGCACCGGCGGCGTTGGCGTACCATTCATCGCTTACCTCTCCCAAAGGCATAGCGAAGGCAAAGATGCGTTCTTTGTTATAAAGCATGTTGGCAGGTCCGTCGCCTGGCTTGATTCCGCCGAGCGACATAGCTACACGTACGGCGAATCCTATGGCGAAAACAGTAGACGATATATCCTGCCCGAAAGGCACAAGCCGTGATGACCATCCTACCTGTACGCCGGCTTGGGCTAGCTGCTCGGAAAAGCTCATTCCTTGGCTTTGTCCGCACATGAAGATATACAGGTTCCTCTGCTGCAGTTCGGCGGCGATGGCGGCGGCGGTTGCATTATCCGGCGCAGCTCCCAAGATTGTGGCAAAGCCCGGGGCGCTGCCGTCAACGAATTCCACGCCGCGTCGGCGCAAAATGACGTCGTCTGCGGCACCCAGCCACAGATTGCCGCCAGTGGGGTCTTCTGTTTTGGTGTATAAGTTCGGTGTTGTGACGTAGTGTAGCGCCTCAATGATTTCCTCGGCGAAAAGAGTGGACATACCGGCATCCAATGCCTGCGGGATGCCATAAGCCGCGCCTGTCGCATTCTCAAGAGGCGGCAATAATCGTCTGCATTGTTGCAGTACCTGGGCTATATCGCCCAGGTTTTTCACCTGCTGCCCCAATATGGCGTAAATGATGGGCAGGTAATATGCCGTATTCGGGAATCCTACGGTTTGTTCTGCTCCACATTTTGATAACACAACGGAGTATTCTTTTTCGGCTCGCTCTACGATGCTGCGCGCTCCTCTAATGGCACCAGATACAATAATTTCAGACATTTAAACAACTCTCACAAATGTTATTAAAAGAGGCAGATGCGTTAAGACATCTCGCTAATCATATCACGCACCAAACTTACGGCATCAGGGTGGCGCATGATAGCGACGTCGCCTCCTGCCAATAACAGCACCCATGCGGCCATAGCCTCCAGCAGTATGCCACGCTTGGTCGCCTCGCCAAGTTTTATATCATCGGACGGACCGGCCTCTTTGCTCTTCCAAGCTTCGCGGGCGATGTTCAATATGATAGGGCAGGATAGCTTTTCATCCTGCTGCGTGAGGGCTGCCATGCTTATGCGTTCTATGACCGAGTAGCAGTACTCAATGCCATACCCTATGCCTGATACGGTGGGGTCGAGCACAAGCTGGTTGTCAGGTACCCCAAGATTAGCCATCAGGATATTCAATTGTTTGGCAAGGTTGATATCAATGGATGACGACGCAACAACGGTGTGCCCATAGCTTATGGCTGCTGCTGCGATTTTTTTGTAATCGCCCTCTTCAACGGGTCCTATAATGAGTTTCCTGTCCTGACATGTTTGGCAAACCAGCCGCAGTACTTCGGTGTCTTTTTCGTGGTTGGCTGTGCCCCATACGATGAGCGGCACATCAATACCGCCGGCTACATTTTTTACAATGCCGGCGGCTTGCTCCGCACTGGCATCGGCGCCATTGGGGTCGGTGCCGGCCATCTGCAGGCATATCATCTCCGCGCCATAGTTTGTAATACATTTGCGTGCCCAAGCCAAAGGGTCGGATAACACGTCGCTAAAAGGTGCAAGTGCTGCATCCGGCCAATCTGTCGGGGGTGTGTCGTAAACCTCCATGGCGATGCGTGGTGCATGCGGCAGGGTCCCTTCAAAATAGTGGAATGGGTAACAGCTTTTGCCTCCAACAGTAACCGCCTTGTCTCCGGCACCAAGCGTTACCGCCCTAATCTGTCCGTTATAGCTTTGTTTGGGTAATTCAAATACTGCGTTATCGTTCATAGCGTTTCCTTAAGCAAGACCATGCGCCATCTTGGCGCTTTTGACTGTGTTTGACATAAGCATAATGATTGTCATGGGGCCGACACCTCCTGGCACAGGTGTGATAGCACAGGCTTTTTCCTTGACTGCGTCAAAATCGACATCTCCTGCCAGTATACGTTTACCCTCATGCGTTTTGCCGATTTCGTTGGTTCCGACGTCTATCACCACAGCGCCGTCTTTTACCATATCTGCCGTGATGAACTTGGGCTTACCTATGGCGGCGATGAGTATGTCTGCCCGGCGTGTGTGAAAGGCGATGTCGCGTGTGGATGCGTGGCATACGGTGACAGTGGCGTTGGCACCACATGCTTTTTGCAGCAAAATGTTGGCAATGGGCTTACCGACGATGTTGCTGCGCCCAACCACGACTACCTCAGCGCCGCTTGTACTGACGTTGCTGCGCTCAAGCAATACCTGTATGCCGTGAGGCGTGCAAGGCAGAAAACCCGGCGTGCCGATTACCATTCTGCCAACGCTTATGGGATGGAAGCCGTCCACGTCCTTATCCGGATTGATGGACAAAATTACCTTTGCCTCGTCAATATGCTTGGGAAGCGGCATTTGCACTAGTATGCCGTTTATGTGTGGAGCATTATTCAGTTGCTCCAATAATGCCAGCAACTCGGCTTCAGATGTTGTAGTCGGCAGATCATATCGCTCTGAGTGTATGCCCAGACTCTGACAGGTTTTAACCTTGCTGCCCACATAAACATGTGAGGCAGGATCGTCGCCCACCAGTATTGTAGCCAGCCCGGGAACAAAGCCGTCCCGTGCCTTTAACTCGGATATTTCTTGGCATAATTCTGCCCTAATCTGCGCGGCAATTTCACTTCCACTGATGAGCTTGGCAACCATATGACACTTCCTGCCTTAAAGAATTTTTTTCACCAATGCCGCCACAGCTATGACAGCCGGAGAGGCGTCTGATAAGTCTAATAGAGATTGCTGTTCCAGGTCAAAACGCCTGACTTCGTCGCAGTGTGGTATGAGCGCTATCGGGCTAATACCAAGCCTGCCAAGTTCTTCCGTGACACGCTCGTCTAAAACGTCCGGAACCTGCGTCAAAATAAACGCAGAGCGCTTAACATCTAGCTTCAGTTCATGCACTATCTGGAGAATACGCGCGGCTGTGCGTATACCTTTTACAGAGTAATCTGAGGCTATGAGCAGAATATCTACGCCGTCGGTAGTACCGCGGCTGAGATGCTCCATACCGGCCTCATTATCCATGAGCATGAGTTTATAATTTGGTTTTAGGGTATCGATAAAGTCCTTTAGCACGCTGTTTGGGTAGCAATAGCATCCCGAGCCCGCACCGTGCCCCATGGAAATCAGATCAACACCAGAGCTTTCAACGATGGCTTCGTTGAGTCGTAAATTGAGATAAGCTCCCTTATTCATACCCTGAGGCAGGTCTATTTTATCGTCGTTAAACTTATCAACCACCGAACCGATGGTTTCGCGCAGGGACAGCCCTAAACTCTCGTGCAAGTTGGCGTTACCGTCGGCATCAACCGCCAGAATCGGTGTGATGTTTTGCCGTATTAACTCGCGTACTATTAGTGCGCAGGTGGTTGTTTTACCGCTTCCGCCTTTGCCGGCTATGGCAATTGAGCGCGTCATGGCAGGTTTCCTATCTTTACCGACGGGAACAGCGCGGCTTCGGTATGCGGCAGGAACATCGCTGCGGTATAGCTGCTCATAAAATCAGTGTTTTCCGAAAGCTCCAAACTCGTCATCATGGATGCCACAATGCTGCTTTGGTTTCGCACGTCGTTTGAAAATGCAATCAGGCGTGCCCCAAGCAGCGCTCCGTTGCCAATGAAGCTAAATTTGTGCCGCGGGAGATCCGGAAGTAAGCCAATGGCAATGGCATTTTCAATATTGAGATGGTTGCCAAATGTTCCGGAAATAACCACCTGTTCAATATCGGTCATCTTCTTATCCACACTTGAGACCAGCGTATGGTAGCCGGCATATAAGGCTGCCTTTGACCTGATAAGGTTGAGCATGTCAATTTCGCTGAACACGATGTCTTTGCCGTCGCCGCTTTGGGCGGCGTAAACCAGCACATACTCTGCGCCGTTTTCGCCGATGCGCAAGCGATGGTGTCTGTTTTCCATGTTGAAGCGCCCTGCCTGTGTGATGAGCTCATTCTTTAGAAGAGTGGCTGCAAGGTTTATTATGCCTGAGCCGCAAATGCCAAGAGGCGGACCGCCTCCGATGACTTTTAAAACCGGCTCGGCTTTACCATTTTCTAGGTGGAAATCTTCGATGGCTCCGTTTGTGGCGAGCATGCCGCATTGTATACCTCCGCCCTCAAAAGTCGGACCGGCTGAGGCTGCTGCGGTCATGAGCCATTCGCTATTGCCAAACACGATTTCACCATTGGTACCGATGTCTATATATAGTGTAAGAGGCTGACGCTGATGGATTCCGCTTCCCACTATGCCGGATACAATGTCACCTCCGACATAACTTGCCACCGACGGCACGCAATAAAGCCTAACGTACTCTTCTACTTCTATACCTAACGTATGTGCTTTTACCAAAGGGGTGCTGCTTAAGGTTGGAACGTATGGCGAGGTGCGCAGATATTGAGGGTCAAGTGCCAACAGCAGATGCACCATTGCGGTATTGGCTGTTACTACTATGTGGTTAATGCCGCTTCGCGCAACTTTGCTTGATGCCAGCATTTGTTCAATGAGAGTATTCAGCGTATCAACGACAGCTTTTTGCAGTTTCTCCAGCCCTTCCGGGCGGCTGCACTGAGTTATGCGTGCTATGACATCTGTTCCAAAGCTGATCTGTTTGTTATACTCCGTTGCCTGCGCAATCGTCTGACCTTGGCTCAGATCAAGCAGTTGTCCGCGTACGGCTGTCGTGCCGATATCAAAGACAAGCGCGTAATTGGTTGTGCGCTTGTCACCTGACTCAATGTTTATTATGCGCGTATGCTCGTCAAACTTAAGCAACGTGGCAGTGACGCGCCAGTTATCCTGCCTTGCGGTAGCTGCGAGTTTTTTTGCCACACCGAGGTCAACTTCAATTTCCGGATGTGTCTGACTATTATCCATGTAGCGTAACAGGCGTGCCAGATCATTTGTGTTGTCCTGCAACGATGGTGGGGGTATTCCCAGCAGTCGCTTTTCTATAGGTGGGGTAAAGCGCCACTCACTACATAATAAATCGCCATTGTGGCTGTTCTGCATCTCATTTTTGAGCACAGCTGTTTCAAGGCGCGAGGATGCAGGAATTTCTACTACAATATCTGACATAATGCGGTTTTTGCATGCCTGACGCAAGCCGTTTTGATAGTCGACATTAGATATTCTGGTTGTTTGTGGGCTGTCTACCAAACCTGTTTTTATAAGTACTCTACAGGTCCCACAAGTCCCTGCTCCGCCACAACCGGCGTTGATATGCACTCCGGCAGCTATGGCAGCATCCAGCAAATTTGTCCCTTCTGCCACGCTTGTTTCAATGCCGTCAGGCATGAAAACCACTTTGTATTTTTTGGTTTGTTCAGTCATTGCTTGCGTCTATCGTTACAAATATGTTTTTAGAATAGCCCTTTTACCTTTCCTGTTTCTACGTCGATATCAATACGACGAAATGCTGGATTGGAAGATGTGCCTGGCATTAGTTTGATATCTCCTGCCACTGGTACGACAAACCCGGCACCGGCGTAGGTGAGTATATCACGAATAGGCAGTACCCAGCCTTTTGGTCGACATTTGAGCGATGGATCGTGCGATAGCGACAAATGTGTTTTGACCATGCAGGTATACATTTCGCTTGCAAGTGGGTCATTCTCAAGTTTATTGGCTTTTTCATGAGCTTCGTCTGTATAACTTACACCATCGGCTCCGTACACTTCTTTGGCTATGGTTTCTATGCGCTTACGTAATGGTAGTTTGTCTGAGTACAGAAATCTGAAAGGACGCTCTTCTTTGCATGCATCAACTACCGCCTCAGCCAGCTCGACAGCACCTTCCCCACCTTTTAGCCAGTGTTGTGAAACAGCTACGTGTGCTCCGGCACTTTCTGCAGCGCGGCGGATGACGTTAATCTCATCTTTGCTGTCTGTGTGGAAGTGGTTGATGCAGACAACCGGCTGAATGCCACTCTTTTTGACTGTTTCCAGATGTGCCAGCAGGTTTTCCGCGCCTTTTTCCACCAATGCTGGATTTGGTGTCGTGTATGCCTCATCAAGCGGCTTTCCGGGAGTTACTGTTGGTCCACCGCCATGCATTTTGAGTGCACGCACGGTGGCGACTATCACTGCGCAATTGGGCGTTAGCCCTGAAAGATGCGTTTTGATGTCCAAAAACTTCTCAAAACCGATGTCTGCGCCGAATCCGCTCTCTGTAACATGGTAGTCGGAGAGCTTAAGTGCGACCCTGTCGGCGACGATGGAAGACTGTCCGACGGCGATATTGGCGAATGGTCCGGCATGTACCATCACCGGGCGTCCTGCAATGGTCTGCATTAGATTGGGGTTGGCAGCGCGCATTATCCATGCGGTCATAGCCCCGTCAACCTCCAAGTCTTTGGTTGTGACGGGATTTCCCCGCTTGTCATAGGCCACAATAATTTTGCCCATGCGTTCGCGCATATCTTTCAGGTCTTTGAAAATAGCTAGGATGGCCATTATCTCTGAGCTTACCGAGATGTTGAAACCAGAGCGCATCATGAAGCCGTCCATTTTGCCACCAAGTCCAATTATGGTGTCGCGTAGCGCCTGAGCACAAAAATCCATAACCCATTTTATTTGCACGTTGTGCGGGTCGATGTCGATCCGCTTTAAGTTGCGTTTAGCCAGAAATTCATCCGTGTTGATGGCCTCATGCTGCAATCTTGAGGTAAGTGCAACCATGGCGAGGTTGTGGGCATTGGTCACATTATTAATATCTCCCGTAAGCCCAAGGGAAAAAGGGGTTAAGGGGACGCATTGTGCCAGTCCGCCGCCGGCTGCGCTCCCTTTGATGTTGAAAGTCGGTCCGCTGGATGGCTGACGTATGGCACCAGACGAATTCTTGCCGATGACGCTTAGCCCGTCAACCAGCCCCATGGTTGTTGTGCTTTTGCCTTCTCCAAGAGGTGTCGGCGTGATTGCAGTTACAACAATATATTTGCCGTTTGGACGTTTTTCTAGGCGTTTGAGCAGCATGGAAAAATCGATTTTCCCTATATAATGCTCATAAGGCATCAGTTCGTCTTGGAGTACGCCCCATTTTTGAGCCAGTTCCGTAATGCGCATCATGTATGGCTCGGCAGCTTCGGCAATTTGCCAGTCAGCCATTTTTGTGGGGTCAAATGCGCCGGAATCATATTTTGCCATGCGAGTTTCCTATCATTGAATAAGTATTGTCCCTAATTATGCCATGCTTGAGGGGATGTTTGGCAAGTATCATCTGGCTAATCTTCACCAATCTTCACGGAAGCATTTCTCAAACTATTTCAATTTTGGTTGCTGCCATTTGCAATGTGGGGTATAATTAGCCTTTGGAAAATTTCTTGATTAGGTAGATTGTGCTTAGAACTCATAATTCCCAAGAATTAAATGCCAGTTTAGTAGGTCGCGAAGTGGTTGTTGCCGGATGGGTAGATCGCCGACGGGACCACGGCGGGCTGATTTTTATTGATGTTCGTGATCGTTCCGGATTAGTGCAGGTGGTATTCAACCCTGAGAAATCTGCGGATTGTCATAAACAGGCTGAGGACTTACGCAGTGAGTTTGTGGTACAGGTTACAGGAGTGGTTTCACCTCGTCCTGATGGCACGCTGAATTCCAAGCTGGCTACTGGAGAAATCGAAATCATCGCTGATAGCGTCAGGATACTTAATACTTCAGAAACTCCCCCATTTTACATCAATGAAGATGTGGATATAGATGAAAACCTGCGTCTTAAGTATCTCTATCTGAATATGCGCCGACCGCGTGTGCGCGATATTATATTACTGCGCTATCAGGTAATGCGCTTTATGCGTAACTATTTTGACGGATTGTCATTTGTGGAGGTGGAGACACCTATCTTGGGCAAGAGCACACCTGAGGGAGCGCGTGATTATTTGGTGCCGTCGCGCGTGCATCCCGGCAAGTTTTATGCATTACCTCAGTCGCCGCAGCAGATGAAGCAGCTTCTTATGGTTGGCGGTCTGGAGCGGTATTACCAGATTGCCAAATGTTTTCGTGACGAAGATACCCGAGCTGATCGTCAGCCTGAGTTTACGCAACTTGATGTAGAGATGAGTTTTATTGAAGAAGAAGACATAATGTCAATCGCTGAGGATATGTTCATTAGCCTGGTGCGTCAATTGCACCCTGAAAAGCGTTTGAATATACCATTCCAGCGCATCACTTATTCCGAGGCTATGGAGCGCTATGGCACGGATAAGCCGGACTTGCGTTTTGACATGCGCATTGGAGATGTTTCTCAGATTGTGGCTGAAAG
>WQXK01000021.1 GCA_009784845.1 Dehalococcoidia bacterium
TTCGTGTTCCTCATCATCAAATCAGGCGCTTTGACTTTCTCCGATTCCGGTCCCGGTTCTCAGCATGATAATCCGTGGCTGGGGCTTGGGTTAGGCGTGATTGTTGGTTTCATCGTACAGCGGATACGTTTTTGTTCCATCGGATGCTGGCGCGATATGTTCCTTGTCAAAAACTTCCATCTATTCAGCGGCGTGGCAGCTTTCTTGATTGGTGTAATAGCTGCTAATTACATTGTGGGTAATTTCGGCGAAGCTGGTCTGTTTGGATGGAATTGGGTTTCAACCAATCATGGTGACATCGCTTATCACTGGGGATTCACCAATCAGCCTATTGCCCTGCCTTATGCTGATGCAGATGGCGGTATTATTTGGTCACAATACATTTGGTCTTTCCTCAGCTTCTCATTGGTTGGTCTTGCAGCTACCCTTATGGGCGGTTGCCCATTGCGCAACACCATCCTTGCCGGTGAGGGTGATACGGATGCAGGCATCAGCTTGCTGGGTTACATCGCCGGCGGCGCCATTGCTATGAATTTCTTCCTTGCCTCCGGTACCGGCGGTATGGGGAAATATGGTAGCTGGGGCGTGGTTGTGTGTTTGGTAATTTGTTTGGCAATTGGTTTTATCATGCGGGAAAAAGAAGCCGCATAGAAAGTTTGAGGGGATTTACTCTATAATGTCCTGAAATGCGACGTTATTGGTAAGTCCCCTCAAACTTTTTCTCAGGAGTGATAGATTATGGAAGTTGCCAAACCGGATAAGTCAAAATTCGTAGGAGATGGCATCATCGTTTTTCGTGACGTGGCAGGTGCTATGAAAGGCGATCGCGTGATTCGTGCCGCCGGGTATGAATCCAAGTTGGTGGCCCCGCCGCCTGAGATGCGTATGGGGTGCGATCTTGCGTTGGAATTCAATCTGGTTGAGCAGACCGGCATAGAGCGCCTTTTCAAGGAAAAGGATGTGCCATATCGGGATTTCCTGCCACTTACAAAAGGCACGTCCCAATTGTGCGATATTGTTAAGGTGACTGATTTTGGCGAGTGGATCATGGTTAAGTCCGGCAATATGAAACTTTCTTTTGAGAAAGCGACTGGTATCATAGTTAACATATCGGGCGGAGGATGTCCTGATATACCATATTTAAATGCTGAGATGGTTGGCAAAACATTAGCTGAGGCTCCTTTCCCCAGTGAGTTGGGTTATACACTGTGTGCGACTATGTTGCAGCGTGCTTATGAAGAAGCTGTCAGCAATTATAACGGAGGAAGCCGCCAATGATGCTCTTATGTGGTACTGTTCCCGATAAAAACTTGCCGGTTACGTATGGTCAGGTGAGTCAGGATGAGGATTACCTCTGTGCCAGCGGACGGCGTTTTTCACGCACTCAAGGCACAGGCGCCATGATTAGTGCTACCTTTGCAATCACTTCCTACTTCAAACTGGACGCGCCACACGTTTTGGTGGCGGGCGACATTGGCGGCGGCGAGGGAACGCGTGAGATATACAAGTATTTAATTGAGCATATTGTAGAATTATCGCCTGAGTTAATGACGTTGCATTACAGCCTGCCGATTATGGCTTTGCTTCGTAAGCTGTGCGAAACTGTTAAGGGGTGTCCTAATAGGCCGTTTATGATTGCTGATGCCGGTGCTATGTATGCTGCTAAGGGTGCAGGGCTGTCCTCCGAGTTTGATATTTTTACACCTGATCCGTCAGAAATCGCTTTTCTTGCTGATGCGCAGGCTACTCATCCGGCTTATATTTCGAATTATTTATTCGCAAGCGATGCCGATAAAATTCCCGGACAGATAGCCGACGCTTTTGCCAATAAAAGTGCTGCCAAGCTATTGCTGGTTAAGGGAAAAACGGACTATGTGGCAGCAGACGGACAGATTCTGAGTACGATTAATGAGCCTAATGTGCCTATGCTTGAGCCTATTGGAGGCACGGGAGATACTATTACGGGTTTGGTTTCAGCGCTTGTATATGCCGGATTGGAACCTAAGGATGCGGCTGTTTATGCCTGCCGTACAAACCGTGTGGCAGGGCAGATGGCATGTCCTACGCCGGCTACCAAGGTAAAACAAATAATTGATCAGTTTCCTGTAGTCGCCAAACAGAATTATTGCTCTTGGGCTGGAATCTGTTATACCGATGCAGGCAAATAAGGAGGGTTTATATGTTTGAAGTGGATGTTTTAGGACTGGCTTGTCCAATACCAGTTGTGCGTGTGCAAAAGGCCATAGCGGCCCATGCAGGTGAGGTATTATTGGTTAAAGTGGACGGGGCTACTCCCAAAGAGCATGTAACGCGACTTGCTGAGAGCAAGGGTTATAGCGTTAAGGCCGAAGAAAAAAATGGTGAGATTCATTTAGAGTTGACCCCTAAAACCTAAGGAGTATTTTATGGTTATTGAACTTGATTGCCGCAAGCAGGATTGTCCCTGGCCTATAGTCAATACTAAAAAGGCTTTGGAGAAGGCCGAAGGCGAACAATTGGTGACAATAGTTGACAGTATTGTCAGCCGTGATAATGTCAGGCGTTTCGTACAGAGTCAGGGACATACGGTAGAAATTGAGGACAAGGGCGCAGGAGTATATCATATGCATATTACGCCGAATCCGGATGCGGCTAATAAGCCTGCGGCTGCCGGTGCTCCTACTACCGGCGGTGTGGTTGTTTTTATTACAACCGATAAGTTGGGCGAAGGCGACGAGCGTTTGGGCACAATACTGATGAAAGCATTCCTGAACACTCTGCACGATTCCGAGCCTAAGCCTGAGAAAATAATTTTTATCAACAATGGTGTCAAGCTTAGTACAGAAGGTTCTGAAATGCTGGATAGTCTTGCGGCGCTAACAGAAGATGGTGTGCAGATAATTTCCTGCGGGACGTGTCTCAACTATTACGGCATAGTTGATAAGCTGAAGTTTGGCATTGCCGGCAACATGTATGACATAGTTAATGTTTTGCTTGAGGCTGGTAAGATTATAAAGATTTAGTTCTGGCAAGACTTTCTTATATGCCGCCGCCGTTAACGTGGTGGCATATTATTTTATGATAGTTAAGCTTCCGAGCACGTGCCCTATTGGGTCGCGAATTACGAGTTCGGCATGGTAGTCTGCGCTTGTTTGTTCTTTGTTAATCAGCACCATGTGTGCTCCCTCAAAATACCTGATTAACCCAGCTGCCGGATATACATTTAGGGATGTTCCTCCAACAATTAGGGTGTCTGCTGTGCTAATGGCATTTACTGCGCCTGCGATGGTCTCTTGGTTTAGAGGCTCCTCATACAGTACTACGTCAGGCTTAATGATGCCCCCGCATGGACAATGGGGAACGCCATCAGAATTTATAACTATTTCCATAGGGAACATTTGTTTGCATGTTGCGCATATGTTGCGGTGGACCGAGCCGTGCAATTCATAGACTGTGCGAGAGCCGGTCATTTGGTGCAACCCGTCAATATTTTGTGTTACCACTGCGATGAGTTTCCCGGCTTCTTCCATTTGAGATAGCGCATAGTGGGCTGCGTTAGGCTTAACCTCTGGACATATAAGCTTTGCCTTATAGAATCTATAGAATTCCTCCATATGCGCGACAAAAAATGAATGGCTTAATATAGTTTCCGGCGGATAGTCATATGTCTGGCTATAAAGACCATCTTGACTGCGAAAATCGGGCAGGCCGCTTTCCGTTGAAACTCCGGCACCGCCGAAAAAGACAATTCTATTGCTTTGGTCAATAATTTCCCGCAGCATAGGATATGCAACCGTTGTCATGTTCTTCCACTCTCTCTCTCCGTTAATAGATGGAATTTTTCATCATTATTCCGCCGATGCTTAGGACGGGCTCATTGCAAGACAACTTTAGTAAATGTCCGACAGGGCAGCTTCCTGCAGAGCCTCTGCAAGCGACGGGTGCGGATGCAACGTATGCGACAGGTCGCGTGCGGTGGCACCCAATTTTATAGCCAGAGCACATTCGGAAATCAGGCTTGCGGCACCACTACCTACAAGCTGTGCCCCAAGTAGTTTGCCGCTTTTCGCATCAATTACCAGTTTTACGAAACCGCGGCGCTCTCCCTGTATAGTTGCATAGGGATTGGATGCCAAAGATGAGCGCAGAATGCGCACAGCAATTCCATTGGCTAAGGCTTCACTTTCATCAAACCCTACACTTGCCACCTCCGGTGTTGTAAAAACGCAGCGTGGTATGGCGGTATAATCCATGGCCTGAATGCGTCCGCTAACATTGATAACGGCTATGCGACCTTGGGATAAGGCCACATATGCAAGCATGCCCACTCCTGTCACGTCACCGACGACGTAGATGTATGGTGCGCTGGTTTGCATATACGCATCAACTTGGATGCCTCGCTCGTCACAGATGACGCCGGCGGCGTCCAGTCCTAAATGCGCAAACTCAGGTTGCTGCCCGATACATACGCAAATAGCCTCGGTTTCCAGTGCCGTTTCGACTCCGGCATGACTGAAATATACCTTTCCAGCTGTGGCGCTGCTTTCTATTTTATGCACTATGGAGTTTGTGTGAATTTGTATGCCGTCGCGTTTGAGCGCGCGTTCCAGAACCGATGTTATCTCTTTGTCTTCGTAAGGCAGTATGTGTTGTGCAATTTCCACGACGCTTACCTGACTGCCTGCACTGTGCATAATTGCTGCCAGTTCAAGCCCAACGGCGCCACCGCCTATTATAACCAGTCTGGCTGGTATGAACTTCAGTTCCAGCAAATCGCTGGAGTACAGAATGTTTGGGCTGTCGCCGCCTTGCACGCTCAGCTTCTGCGGCGCTGAGCCGCTGGCGATGATGATTTTAGCTGCATGCAGCATTGTGACCGAGCCATCTGATGCTTGTATTTCTATATCGTATGGGGAATGGAAAGAGGCTTTCCCGGCTAAGATGTCTATTTTATGCTCTTCCAGTAGTGCTGCCATGCTGGAGTGCAAAATAGAGATGACTTCATCGCATCGCCCTTTTAGTTTTTCAATATCGAGGATGCTGTTGTTACAAACTACGCCGAATCGGGCGCTTGTTTGTATGGAGCGTAGTAGATTGGCTGAATGCAACATGGTTTTGGTGGGGATGCAGCCGTGATTTAGGCATGTTCCGCCTAAGGATGCCTTTTCTAGCAACACAACGCGTGCTCCTGTCTTGAAAGCCTGCACTGCGGCACTATATCCGGCCGGACCTCCACCAATGACGGCGATATCAGTAATAATCCTGCTCATACGCTACTATTTCAAAATCAGGCTGATGTAATCTTTGGATGAAAGCATACCATCAAGTTCGGTTGTCTGGCTTGGCTTAATCAAAAGCAGCCATCCCTGCCCATAGGGGTCATTGTTGACGAGCCCGGGCTTATCAGATAACTCGCTGTTACTCTCAACAATCGTGCCGCTTAAGGGACTGATAAGGTCTGAGGCAATTTTAGACGACTCAAAAGAGGCGATAGGGTCTCCTTTGCTTAAGGACTTACCGCTCTCGGGTAAATCCAAGTATACGATGCGCTTTAGCTGCTCTTGGTAGAAATATGTCATGCCAAGGCGTATGTTGCCGTCGGGTTCTTTTTTACACCAGACATGGTCTGCGCTGTAAAGAAGCTCTCTTGGATGCATATTGTTGCCTCGCTGAAAACTGAATTTATGCACTTAGGATAGCATATGTATTGAGGCAATTAAAGACGTATTTTGCTCGAATAAGGCTGTCGCATATATTTTTAGAGCCATACATCAATATTGACAGCACTTTGTGTTACGTAATAAACTGACAGATGCTTAATCCACAGCTATAATTTAACCGGAGGTGAACAAATTGCCGGAGGAAGAAAAAGACAAGGCCCTCATTGTTTTCGATTATATTTTTCATGCAATGCGAGCTAAACCGGTTCTCGAAGAGGCTGGTTTAAAATCGCGCGAAGTGGCTCCACCTGTGGAATATCGCACGGGCTGCGACCTTGCAGTTGAAATTGATGCAACGGACGTGGATGCTGCTGAGGATGTGCTTATAGAGAAAGGCGTGATGATGTTGGATATTCTATTCATGCCAAAAGGCTCTGAGTTTGTGCCAGTGTTTCTCACCAATCTTATGAAAACCGTAGATTATGGCGACTTTGTCATGGTGCGCTGCGGTAATATGAAAATTACTTATCAGAAAGGCAGTGGTAGGATAGTAAACATTTCCGGCGGCGGCTGCCCTGACATCCCGTATCTTGGCATGAAACTCTACGGCACGGTTATTGGTCAGGGACCGAAACCGCGCACGCTGGGTAAAACCATATGCGCTTATACCCTTGAGCATGCGTATGAAAAAGCACTGGAGATCTTCAAAAAAGAGAATAAGAAGAGGAAATAGATATGCTTTTACTAGTAGGAACAGTACCTATTGAAAACTTACCGCTTACATATGGACCTGTACATTATCAGCCTGATAGGCTTACTATCGGGGATTATACGTTAGAGGGTCAGTATGTCACCTTGGGTACGGCAGCTATGATTTCTGCTGCGTCTGCTACGTGCCAAGCCATTGGAGCTGACGAGCCATATGCTTTGGTAATGGGAGATACGGGCATGGGCGAGGGGACAATGAAAATCCTCAAGTTCCTTACTGATGAGCTCGCCAACCTTGCACCAAAGGTTGTCACACTGCATTATATCCTTCCCACGCGTGAGCTGTTTATGAACTTTGTTAACACAGCGCATACCATGGAAAAGAGACCTTTTCTTATTGCTGATGCGGGCGCATTACTTAATGCCAAGGCGGTTAAGCTAGCTTCAAAATTCGATCTTTTCACGCCTGACCCGGGTGAGCTGAGTTTTCTTGCCGACCCTGATGCGGCGCATCCGGCATATGTGCAGCATTTCATCTTTAACGTTGACCAGACTGAGGTGCCTCGCCTGAGCAAAGATGCCTACGACCATGGTGATGCTCCACGTTTTATGATCGTAAAAGCGCCTATTGATCACGTGATAGTTGAAGGAATGTCCGTTGCTACCGTAAACGAGCCCAATGTTCCTACGATGGAACCTATCGGTGGCACCGGAGACACAATCACTGGTGAGGTGTCAGCGCTTATTTCAAGTGGCATGGATGTGGTTGAGGCATGTATATCTGCTTGTAAGATTAATCGTACTGCTGGTGAATTGGCTCGTCCTGCGCCGGATACTACAATTGCTCAGTTTATCCCACATATAGGGGAGGCGGTAAAAAAGGTATTAGGTAAATAATCTGCGTTGGTTATTGATTTGCTTGGAGTGATTGTAGCGGAAAGAGGAGATTCTCAACATGGAGCAAGGCAATCAAAGTCGTATAGCTAGGGTGTCTAAGTGGCTCCCCAATTTTAGAACAATCGGCAGTAAGGTTCGCTCTTGGATGATGTGGCGCCCGAGTATCAAGTTAAGCGGCAATCTGGCACTTATCACAGGGATTACTATAGGAGTGCTGGCAGCGGTAGTACAAGCTTATTTTGGCGTGCAGCCGCCGGCTGGCGAGGGCATATGTGCTATTTCCCATCCGGCGGACCTCGTTAACTGGTTTGTGGATAAAATCGCTGGTACTAACTTTGTAACTCATGACATATTTGTTACTGTTCCTGTGTTGACATCGGTTGGGTTTATTTTGGGGTCTTTTATAGCTGCGGTTCGCAATAAGGAGTTTAAGTTCCGCCGGGGACCAGTACGTGATAATATGCTGGCTTTCATATTGGGATTTCTCATTATCAATGTTGGCATGCTTTGGGGGTCGTGTCCTATACGTACGGCAATATTAGCCTCCTATGGCATGTGGTTTGCTGTCTTAATACTTGGGATGATGGTATTGGGCGTTGTGGCAGCTTGTCTGTATATTAAGTGGAAAGTAAGGAGGGCAAGCTAATGTTGGCGTCATGGAAAATCGGCTTGGCAACATTGGTGGTTGGCGCGGTTGTAGGGTATCTTGGTCAACGCTCGCGTTTTTGCACTATTTCGGGCATACGAGACTTTTTCTTGGTTAAGGATAGCTATCGACTGAAGGGCTTAATCGGAATTGTTATAGGAGGTGTTTTAGGGTTCGCTTTGGTAAATAAGCTTGGTGGTTCACTTGACTACTTTAACAATCCCGATGAATGGGAGTTCATGCCAATGTTACGCAATGGTGTGGATGTGACGCCTGTTGTCCTTATACCGATTAGCGCTATAGGTGCTTTTTTAATGGCTTATTTCTCTGTGATGGCGGAAGGCTGTCCTTTCAGACAACACGTAATGGCTGGAGAGGGAAGGTCATCCGGTATCTTGTATATTGTTGGGCTTGTGGCAGGGGTAATATTTTATGATATAGCTATCTTACCTTATTTAAAGGCATTGACACTTGCCTGGTAATTTTTCATGCTTTTTAAATGTGAACAAGGTGTGCCTTAGGTAAAAATTTAATGATTTTTTAATATAAAGTGTCTTGACAGCCGGACGTTTGGGGCTTAAGCTTTGTATGGCGAATATTTTAGTGAATGCAAAGCGCCGCATAATCCGTTTTTAAAGCGTGAAGGAGGAGCGTATGTCCCCAAAGCCTGATAAAGGAACCAACATCAAAGTAACCGTGGCAGGTGCCGCGCCAGGTCCTCAGGTTATGCTCAAGCCGCTACCTCAAATCCTTGATGAAATGGAAGTCAATATCCGCAAGGCTGAGGAAGCAGCTGTTTCGGCCCGCGAAGCCTCTGCCATTGCTGCCAGAGCGTCAGGCGAAGCCACCAGCGCTGCAGAAAAAGCTGCCAAAGACGCGACTATTATTGCTCATGATGCGGCTACCAGAGCCGAAGGAATTGCCAAGGATGCCATTAGTGCATCCGAAAAAGCCACACAAGACGCCGGACGGGCTGCTGCCCTGGTGAGCGAAGCTGTGCGTCAGGCTGAGGAAGCCGCAAGCAAGGCAGAAGAAGCGGCCAGGAATGCTGAAAAGGTTGCACGTGCTGCAAAATATGCCGCGGATGAAGCCACCGCCAAGGCTGATGAGTCTGCTTTGGCATCACGCGAGGCCGCATTGGTGGCTACCCGTGCTTTTGAGGAAACATCTGCGCTGGCTTCGGAAAGTGCGGCTATTGCTAAAAGCGAAGCTCTCGCAACGGTAAAACAGGCCAAGGAAAGTGGTCGTATAGCCGATAAAAAAGCTAAACTCGCCGCATCTGCGGCCGCCAAGGCTTTGGCTGAACTTACCAATGAAACTGCCCGTGAGGCTGATGAGGCTGAGCGTGAGGCTAAAAGGGCCGCGTCAGTGGCTTTCCGCTTGGCTGAGCAGTGTGCCCGCAAGGGAGAGCAGGCCGATATGGCAGGGGATGCTGCCGTTGCCGCCGCAATGCGTATTTCCGGTACTAAGGCTGAGCAGGCGGATGAATGCGGCAAGGAAGCTAAGTCCATAGCGGTCACAGTATTTGATGTTGCTGCGGAAATTTCCAAGAAGGCTGAGGACTGTGACGTTGCCGGTGATGCGGCAATGGCAGCTGCTATGAAAGCGATTACGGAGCAGTCAATCAAGCGTTCGGATGAGGCTGCACTGGCATCCCGCGAGGCTGTGCTGGTGGATACCAGTGCTTTTGAGAAAGCGTCGGCCCCTTGCAAAAGAGAGTGCCAATACCGCAAGGAGCGAAGCTGCCGAAATGATTAAGCAGCTTCAGGAGAGTATCAGTCTTGCCGATGAAAAGGCTAAGCTTGCCGCTGAGGCGGCTGCTAGGGCTTTGGCTGAGCCCGGCAATGATACTGCCCGCAAGGCTGATGAGGCTGAGCGTGAGGCTAAAAGGGCCGCGTCAGTGGCTTTCTGCTTGGCTGAGCAGTGTGCCCGCAAGGGAGAGCAGTCTGATATGGCAGGGGATGCTGCCGTTGCCGCCGCTACGCGTATTTCCGGTGCCAAGGCAAAACAAACTGACGAAAGTGGCAAAGAAGCCAAGTCAATAGCTGTTACTGCGACTGAGATGGCTGCTGAGGCAACAAAGAAAGCTGAGGCTTGTGACGCTGCCGGTGATGCGGCTATGGCAGCTGCCATGAAGGCTATTACAGAACAATCAACTATGAGAGCCGAAGAGGCGGCAGCCCGTGCCGTGGTTGTAGCCAAAGGTGCGCAGGAAGCTGCTGAAACTGCCATGGGAGCTGCCCAGAAAGCCACGTCACGGGCAGAGGATGCCAGCCATGCTTCACGCGAAGCCACGGTCAGATCTGAAGAAATTGCCCTAGCCGCCAAAAAAGCCGCCGAAGAAGCTTTGGCTAAGTCTGAGGAAGCGCTTGTTAGATCCATCATTAAGAGACTGCCTACAGGTATGTGGATGTCTGTTTTGATACTCACATCCTTATGCACTATATTTGCGGCGGTCATGTTATCGGCAATTCTTCCGCGGTAATAAAGCTCAGTCATATTGCTCTACGTATGGCGATTGAAGCTTCGGCTCGTTGTTGCTATAATGGCGCATTAGTAAATGGCCTGTCTGTTCCTCTGACTCAAGCTGGTCAGAGGTTTTTGTTTGCTCTAGGGAGTATGTAAGATGGATATGCATAAAGAGAATATTGGGCTTGAGACCATGCGGCATTCCGCAGCGCATATAATGGCCGAGGCAGTGCAGACACTGTTTCCGGATGCTCGCTTTGGTATAGGTCCTGCTATTGAAAATGGCTTTTATTATGATTTTGAGTTGCCGCGTGCTTTGACACCGGAGGACCTGCCGCTTATTACCCGAAAGATGCAGGAGATTATCAAGCAGAATTTGACGTTTATAAAACAGGACGTTAGCAAAGACGAAGCTCGTAAAATAATGTCCAACCAGCCTTATAAACTGGAACTCTTGGATGAAATCCCCGAAGGCGAAAATATCAGTATCTACAGTCAGGGGGGATTTGTGGATTTATGCCGCGGTCCGCACGTTGCGGCAACCGGCGAAATAAAAGTATTTACGCTTACAAGCATAGCCGGCGCGTACTGGCGCGGTGATGAGCATCGTCCCATGCTGCAGCGTATCTATGGTGCGGCTTTTGACATTCAGAAAGATTTGGATGATTACATAACGCAACAGGAAGAAGCCGCCAAACGCGACCATCGTAAACTGGGGCGTGAAATGGAAATATTCACGTTTGATGATGACGTGGGTCCCGGTCTGCCGCTGTGGTTGCCTAACGGTGGCGCCATGATTGAGGAAATTGAAAAGCTGGCAAAGGATATGGAATTGCGCCATGGCTACGTGCGCGTTAAAACGCCGCATGTCACAAAGGAAACGCTGTTTAAGCGCAGCGGGCATTTGCCTTATTATGCCGACTCCATGTATCCGCCTATGGAACTGGAAGGCGTCTGCTACTACATCAAGCCTATGAACTGTCCCATGCACCATAAAATATTTGCCAGTAAACCGCGTTCTTATCGCGACCTGCCGCTCAGACTGGCGGAGTATGGCACATGTTATCGCTATGAGAAATCCGGAGAATTATTCGGCTTGATGCGTGTGCGTTCCATGCAGATGAATGATGCGCATATCTACTGTACGGAAGGGCAGTTTGAGCAGGAGTTTATGGCGGTCATACGCATGTACTTGGAATATTTCAAGGTATTGGATATTGACGAGTACTTTATGCGCTTTAGCACGCATGGGGAAGCCGGGCTTGGAAAAAAATATGTAGATAACCCCGATATGTGGCTCAAAACGGAAAACATGGTGCGCAAAGTAATGCAAGTCAACGATATCTCGTTTGTTGAGATAGCGGACGAGGCAGCTTTCTACGGACCCAAGATTGACGTGCAGGTTAAAAGTGCCATTGGGCGTGAGTTTACCCTAGCTACCAATCAGGTGGATTTTGCTCAGGCGGAACGTTTTGATCTGGAGTATACAAGCGATAGCGGAAGCAAGGAACGGCCACTCATAATCCATCGCGCACCGCTGAGCACTCACGAGCGCCTAATAGGCTTTTTACTAGAGCATTACGGCGGCGCATTGCCGGTATGGCTTGCCCCGGTGCAGGCAGTTATAATTCCTGTAACTGACAGGCACGTGGCATATGCTGAGAGCTTGGATGCCGAGTTGAAAAATGTAGGCGTGCGGTTGAAAGTGGACTCACGTGCCGATCGCATGAATGCCAAAATACGCGAAGCTCAAATGAGCCACGTGCCTTGTATGCTCATAGTAGGCGACAAGGAAGTTGATAGCAGTACGGTTTCTGTGCGCTTAAGAAATGGCGAACAAAAGAATAATTTACCTTTTGCTGATTTCAAACAGGCGTTGCATGCAGCCATTGTGGACAAAGCTAAAGAAATTGGGGTATAATTCCCAATTGTGCCGTTACAACGGCACAATGATAGTTACACGGAGGTAGTTACCAGTATAATTAAAGAGTTACGTGTTAACCAGATGATTCGGGGCCGGGAGGTACGTCTGGTGGGCGACAAGGGCGAGCAATTGGGTGTCATGCCGTTGTATCAAGCCCGCGAGGTGGCTGAAAAAGCCGGACTCGATCTGGTAGAGGTAGCGCCGACAGCTGTGCCGCCGGTTTGCCGCCTTATGGACTATGGCAAGTACAAGTACGTCCAGACCAAGAA
>WQXK01000022.1 GCA_009784845.1 Dehalococcoidia bacterium
ATCCGTCGACGCACGGCGTGTTCCGTATGCGCGTGACGCTTGACGGCGAAATTATTCAGGACGTTGAGCCTGTATTCGGTTATCTGCACCGCGGACTTGAGAAGCTGTGCGAAAAGCACACATACAAGCAAAATATCCCTCTCACCGACCGCTTGGACTACGTTTCCGCCATCAATAACAATTGGCCGTATGTTGCAGCTGTTGAGAAGCTGGCGGACATACAGGTGCCGCAACGCGCCGAGTTCATGCGCGTCATCATGGGTGAGTTGCAGCGTATCGCCAGCCACCTGTTAGCCGTCGGTTCGCTGATGAACGATATGGGCATTTTCTATACCGCTTTCATGTACATGTTCCGTGAGCGCGAAAAAATCATTGACCTGTTGGAGATGGTAACCGGTCAGAGGCTGCTCTACAACTATATGCGCTTCGGCGGGGTAAGCATGGATTTCCCGACTGAGTTCCTGCCTGCTTTGGCAGATTTTCTGAAAATAATGCCAGGGTATCTGGATGAGTACGACAGTATGCTTGCAGACAATGAAATCCTGCTGTCACGCACCAAAGGCGTCGGCGTATTGTCGGCTGCGGCGGCAATTGATGCATCCACATCCGGGCCGATGTTACGCGGCTCCGGCGTCAAATGGGACCTGCGCAAAGACTCTCCGTACTCGGTTTATGACAGGTTTGAGTTTGATGTCCCCGTCGGACAAAACGGTGACTGTTACGACCGCTACCGCGTCAGGATGGAAGAGATGCGCCAAAGCCTGCGCATAATCCACCAGGCAGTGGAGCAACTGCCGTCAGGCAGTGAAAAGGTTTCCGTACCATTGCGTCTGCGTCCCGCCAAGGGTGAGGTATACACCCAAATTGAGGCACCGCGCGGCATACTTGGTTGTTATCTGGTTTCAGACGGCAGCGAGAAGCCCTACCGCTGTCACTTCCGCGCCCCGGCGCTCATCAACTTAACCGTGTTGCGCAACCTGCTTATCGGTCAAAAGCTGGCCGATGCCATCATAATTTTCGGCAGTATTGATATTTCAATGGGTGAGGTGGACCGCTGATGAACTGGAGTCTTTCACCCGACTGGCCGGGCAACTTCTGGCTGAGACTTATCATCGTAGCCGTTGTAATCATCGCCTATGTGATGTCCAGCGTCATCATGTTCATTTGGATGGAGCGCCGCGTTATCGCGCGCTTCCAGTCCAGGCTCGGACCCAACAGAGCCGGACCATTCGGTCTATTGCAGGCATTCGCCGACACCGTTAAAATCCTGACCAAAGAGGATATCATCCCGACTTTGGCGGATAAGCTTCTGTTCTGGATTGCTCCGGCTATAGCATTCGTGCCAACTCTGATGATCATGGCCGTCATTCCGCTGATGAACGGCTTGCAGCTGGCCGACCTTAACGTAGGCATATTATATATAGCCGCTGTCAGCGCCATTGCCTCCATCGGTGTATTCCTGTCTGGTATGGCAGGCAACAACAAGTACTCACTGGTTGGCGCTATACGTGAAATTGCACAGCTTATCAGCTTTGAGATCCCTATGGTGCTGGCCATTGCCGGGCTTGTGATCGCCAGCGGTTCCATGTCAGTTTCCGGCATTATTGAGGCGCAAAACATACCATTTATTCTGGTTCAGCCGCTGGGTTTTATGATATTTATTGTGGCAATTCTGGCCGAAATAAACCGCACACCCTTTGATTTGGTGGAAGCCGACTCGGAACTTACATGCGGCTTCAACACTGAGTACTCCGGCATGAAATTCGCACTGCTCTACCTCACCGAGTACAGTGAAGCTGTGGTTGGCTCTGCACTTATTGCGACCTTTTTCCTCGGCGGATGGCGCGGTCCATTGCTGCCGGGAATATTATGGTTTGCTATAAAGATGTTCGCCAGTTTCATGTTTATTTTATGGCTTCGCGGCACGCTGCCGCGTCTGCGCATTGACCAGTCCATGCGGCTGGCGTGGAAAGGTCTGCTTCCTTTGGCATTTGTCAATTTGTTCATCATCGGGCTGAAAAGCGTATTCCTGCCGGATTTGTCGCTATGGATCAGCGTGCCGACGTATATTTTAATTTCACTTATACTTGTCATGTTATGGGCTATGTTCATGCGTAAAGAGAGTCAATCGTTTGGCGGGTAATATTTTTGGTGCGGGGATGCTCAAAGGTCTTGGCGTTACATTCAAGAACCTTTTAAAGCGCCCCGTGACAGTGCAATACCCCGAGCAAAGGCTGAACGTCTCGCGGCGTGAGCGCGGCACGGTGCTGGCATGGTCAATGGAGAAATGCACCGGCTGCTACACCTGTCAGCGGGCATGCCCCCATAAATGCATACGCATTGAAACATCCCCAGAGGGACAGAAATACGACGCCGTTGTGCCATGCGTACAACGCTGTCCGGCTCACGTTGATGCGGCGCGCTATATCCGCTGCATCGCCTCAGGCAAACCGGAGGAAGCAGTGGCCGTGATACGCGAAAAACTGCCTCTCCCTTCTGCATGTGCCTATATCTGCGCTCATCCCTGCGAGAACAACTGCAACCGCGGCGAAATCGATGAGCCTATATCCATCAGAAAACTTAAGCGCTATGCCATAGATCATGACAATGGTATGTGGAAAGCAAATGTCAGGCAATCACCCGCATCAGGCAAGAAAGTGGCCGTAATCGGTGCCGGACCGGCAGGGCTTACGGTTGCCTACTACCTTGCACGCAAAGGGCACAGCGTCACTGTATTTGAAGCATTGCCCGCCACCGGCGGTATGATGAAAGTCGGCATTCCCGACTACCGCTTGCCGCCGAAAATTCTGGAGGGTGACATCAAAGAGATTGAGAATATCGGTGTGAGCATCAAAACCGATATCAGAATAGAATCGGTGGATAAGCTGCTTGACGACGGCTACAATGCAGTCTTCGTGGGGGTAGGCGCGCATCAGGCCATGGCTCTCGGGGTTCCGGGTGATGCCGAAGATGGAGTCTTGGGCGGAGTGGATTTCTTGCGCGATGTCAATCTCGGAAATCATCGCAAGCTGGGCAAGCGCGTGGCTGTAATCGGCGGCGGCAATACCGCCATCGACTGCGCCCGCACAGCTGTGCGCGAAGGAGCCGAAGAGGTCAGTTTAATTTATCGCCGTACACGCGCCGAAATGCCGGCTGCCCCTGAGGAAATCGAAGAAGCAGTGGATGAGGGTGTCAAGCTGGTGTTTTTAGCTGCCCCGTCCAGAGTATTACGTCAGGACGGCAAGCTTCAGCTGGAGTGCGTTCGTATGAAGCTGGGTGCTGAGGATTCCAGCGGCAGACGCAGACCTGAGCAGATTGCCGGCAGTGAGTATCTCATTGAACTTGAGCACATCATTTCAGCCGTGAGCCAAAGTCCCATCATACCCAAGGAATTTGCCTTGTCCACCGACCGCGGCAGCCGCCTGATAGTAGGCAACGAAACGCTGACTACCACAAAAGCCGGGGTATATGCCGGAGGTGATGCCGTGCTTGGACCAGCAACAGTGATTGAGTGCATTGCGCAGGGGCGCCTTGCGGCAAGTTCGATGGACAAATATCTCGGAGGCGACGGCGACATCAAAGAAACGCTGGCTACGCCTGAGAGTCCCTTGCAGCGCATAGGTGCACCGCGCGAAGGCTTCCGTCCGCACAACGATACCATTGAACACGGCAGGAGATTGAGCACGTTTGAAGGTGTGGAAATAGGCTGGAGCAAGGAAGATGCCGAGTCCGAGTGTGCTCGCTGCCTGCGCTGTGACGTACAGTACAAACCCGAAAAATGGGAACTCAAGGGCGGGCAATGCATCTACTGCGGTCTGTGCGTCGAGGCATGCCCGTTTGATGCGCTTTATATGGGAACGGAATATGAGCGTTCCAGCTACCGCTTATCCGAGCAGACACTACCTAAAGAAGAACTGCTCACGCCGCAAAAGCGGCAGGCCAGCGGCTACTACCATAGTGAAATCGCGCGCACTCTGCCTGAGCAGACACTGTGCATTGATAAGACAAAAGACAAGAAGAAATAGTAAAATTATGGGCATGAATATAGCATTTTGGGTGTTGGCAGCGACTGCAACGGCAGGTGCGCTTATGGTTGTGAGCATGCGCAGCCTGTTCCGTGCCGCGCTTGGGCTGATATTGTGCTTTTTGTCAATTGCAGGGTTGTTCATCACTCTTACGGCCGAGTATCTTGGCATAGTACAAATTTTGATTTATGTAGGTGCTATTGCCGTGCTGATTATCATGTCCATCGTACTGACGCGCGATATTGAGCACAGCAATGTGCCATCGCCTTATAAACTGCCGGCAGTTTTGGGAGCTCTATCCTTTATTGGCGTAGCCACCTGGACCATACTCAATACCAAATGGGATAACAACACCGGCATGGCATTACTTCCCATATCGCCGAGAACACTGCATACTGAATCCATCGGACAGATGCTTTTCGGGCAGGATGGTTTGGTGCTGGCAGTGGAAATTGCGGCACTGCTCATACTTGTGGCCGTAATCGGCGCAATTAGTGTAGCTAAAGAGAAATAATTATGAATATCGGACTTACGCATTACCTTGTTTTATCTGTTTTGCTCTTCGGCATCGGGCTGTACGGAACGTTGTCACGGCGCCATGCCATCGTAGTCCTTATGTGCATTGAGTTAATGCTCGATGCGGCCAATCTAATGCTTGTCGCTTTCTCACGTTACGTCTTCAGCCACGGCGGACAGGCAATCGTCATCTTTAGCTTGGTAGTGGCTGCAGCCGAGGTTTCGGTGGGGCTGGCGATTATCATCTCGTTTTATCGCCAGCGCAAAAATATTGATATTAAAGATATCAACCTGTTGAAATGGTAAGAAATGCATATTAGCAGCATATCACCTGAGTTTATTTGGGCCATCTTGTGGTTGCCTCTGGCGGCTTTCGCCGTCATAGCACCCCTTATCCGCCCATTTCCCGGCAAGGCCGAGCCTGCAAGCTTTATCTCCATCGCGGCCGTGGGGGCGTCATTCGTGCTGTCGTGCTGGCTGCTGATCAGCGTTTGGAATGCGGACGGGCATCAAATTCTGGTTAATGGCATCACGTGGCTCAGCCTGACAAACGGACCGGTTTTCAACTTCGGTCTGTTGCTTGATCCACTTAGTGCCGTGATGCTGGTTGTGGTCACATCGGTCAGCTTGATGGTGCAGATTTACTCGCGCGCCTATATGCACTCCGACCCGTCTTATCGGCGCTATTTCGCATTCATTTCGCTTTTCACCGCCTCAATGCTTGGCCTCATTATGTCAGCTAACCTGCTTTCGACATTCATATTCTGGGAACTCGTGGGTCTGTCGTCTTATCTGCTCATCGGCTTTTGGTTCCATCGTCCGTCAGCCGTCGCCGCAGCCAAAAAGGCTTTCCTCATCACGCGCATAGGCGACATCGGCTTTTTGGCAGCGCTGTTGTTGCTTTACTCCAGAACCAACACATTGGACATACTCACACTTAACAGCAGTGCCGTCACCGCTGTACTTTCAGGCAGTGTTTTGACATTGGCGGCTTTGGGATTGTTTCTGGGAGCGGTGGGTAAGTCAGGGCAGTTCCCTCTGCACATCTGGCTGCCCGACGCCATGGAAGGTCCCACACCTGTTTCCGCCCTCATACATGCAGCTACTATGGTTGCGGCAGGCGTGTTTCTGGTTGGGCGCATGTTTCCGCTATTTGAGGCTGCACCTCACGCCTTAACCGTTGTTGGCATCATTGGGGCTTTCACCGCTGTTTTTGCCGGAACAATGGGCTTGGTGATGAAAGACATCAAGCGCGTACTGGCCTACTCCACCATCTCGCAACTGGGGCTTATGTTCCTGGGTCTGTCCGTCGGCGGGGTTTGGGTCGGCATATTCTATTTGTTCAATCATGCCTTCTTCAAGGCATTGCTCTTTCTCGGTGCAGGAAGCATCAACCACGCCACAGGCACCTTCGATATGCGCGAAATGGGCGGACTGCGCAAGAAACTCCCATGGACATGCGCCTGTTTTACATTGGCAGCGTTGTCCCTTGCCGGAATTTGGCCGCTTGCTGGATTTTTCAGCAAGGAAGGCGTACTTGCCGCAGTTTGGGACAAACAACCTGTGTTGTTCGCATTTGCCATTGTGACAACTTTTCTCACCGCCTTTTATATCTTCCGCGTGGTATTCATGGTTTTTGCCGGCAAATACCGCGGAGAGCAGCATCTGCATGAGTCGTCCAAAAACATGTTGCTCCCCATGCTCATCCTGGCCGTTCCCGCGCTTGCATCCAGCTGGCTCAATGCCAATGGCGGATTTGAGGGGCTCTTTGAGGGTCATGCCACTCACGGCTTTTTTGAGGGCATTGTTGGACTGCTGGCGCATCCGCTGGCATGGATTTCACTGGCAACGGCAGGGCTTGGCATACTGCTTGCCTACGTGATGTATATAAAAGTTTGGATCAAACCAGATCGCCTAAAAGGTGGGTTGCATCCTATATATGCCATACTTACACGCAAGTACTGGATGGACGACCTGTATGAAAACCTTATCGCCCGAAGCCTGCTCTACCGCGGGGCCTTCCATATTGCACAATGGTTTGACCATGTGGTAATTGACGGGGCAACAAACGGAGTGGCTGCTATTACCAAAGCGGCAGCAAAGCATACAAGCCGCACTCAAAATGGTGCGTTGCAGCTATATGCCTTGGTTGCCGTGATGGGAGCCTTGATTATTGCATTGGTGGTAATACTCGTATGATGCACATTCTTTCCATCATTATATTTCTGCCTTTGGCTGCGTCAATTGCGCTGGTCCTACTGCCGCGCCTGCCGGCTAAAGCCATCAAATATTCGGCCACTGTCATTGCACTGGCAGTTCTGGCCCTGTCGCTGCACCTGTTCGCTAATTTTGACCGCAGCTTCAGCGGCATGCAATTCGAGGAAATCCACTCTTGGATTCCGGCGCTTTCGGCAAACTACCATTTGGGCGTGGACGGCATCAGCTTACCTCTTGTGGTACTCACCGCACTGCTTGGGCTGGTATCCGTGCTCATTTCGTGGAAGATCAAGACGCGCATACGCGAGTTCATTATTTGGCTTTTGGTACTTGAGTCCAGCATACTCGGCGTTTTCTGTTCTTTGAATTTGCTGCTCTTTTTCATTTTCTGGGAGATCGAGGTCATTCCGGTGTTTTTCCTCATCTCCATATGGGGTAGCGGCAGCAAACGCAACTCCGCTATGAAATACGTCCTCTTCACACTGGCCGGCAGTGCCCTAATGCTCGCCGGAATAGTTTGTACGTACTACGTCACGGGCTCACTGGAAATGTATGTTTTGGAGTATGGTCGTAATGTGCTACTACCTGGTCTACCTCCGGTAAGTGTATCTTATCTACCTGGCATGGCACCGGCTATGTCAACCATTCCCATTTTCTTCATGTTTTTAGCCGGCTTTGCCGTAAAGCTTCCCGTTGTGCCGTTGCACATCTGGCAGCCGGATACATACTCCGATGCCCCAATAGCCGTAAATATTTTACTTTCGGGTGCATTAGCCAAAATGGGGGCATACGGCATTATTAGAATATGCGTTAGCCTCTTTCCCCAATCGTCACAGCGCTATGCGCCTATTATGCTCACGCTTGCTGTAATCGGCATTCTTTACGGCGGCATACTGGCACTGCGCCAGACCCACCTGAAGCGTTTGATCGCCTACAGTTCCATGAGCCACATGGGCTTTGTGTTGTTGGGTATTTTCGCTCTTGGACAGACATCCATGGTCGGTGCCAGCTTGCAGATGGTAAGCCACGGACTTATCACCGCCCTGCTCTTTATCACCGCCGGAATTGTCATAGAAAAAACCGACAAGCCTGCCATAGCTAGCATGGGCGGACTTGCGCGTCAAATGCCGGCAACTGCCACATTCTTTGTGCTGGCAGGTCTCGGAGCACTTGGTCTTCCCGCCACCAGCGGTTTTGCCGCGGAGTTCACCACGCTTCTGGGCAGCTTCGGCAGCACAGTTGTTGACAGTGCCCAATGGTTTACAGCAGTGGCATTGTTGGGCGTTCTTTTGTCGGCGGTGTACATTCTCTGGACCATCCAACGCGTTTTCTACGGTCCGGCTCTGTCCGGCTTTGACAATGTTCGTGACGCCGGAAAACTAGAGCGCTTTTACTGCGGTCTTTTGGTTATAATAATATTCGTTATCGGCATTTGTCCCACCATCCTGACATCTGTAATACAAAACAGCGTGGCAGGAATTGTCCCTTGGATGGGCGGATAAGAGGAGTAGTCTTTGAATCTGGATTTGTTGCGACCGGAAATATGCCTCGCAGTTACTGCAGTCGTCATCATTGCAGTTGACTTGTTATGCCGCCATAAGTGGCTGGTGACTGTTGTCAGTATTGCAGGCTTGCTGGCATCAGTCGGTTTGGCACTGTCGCTGGTAGGTAATACTTCTAATCTCAATGCGCTAAGTATTGGCAACGGATTATTTGTGTTAGATCGGTACGCAGTTTATTTCAAGTTACTTTTCGCAGGAATTACATTTTTAATTATTTTAGCGTCAGTTGGTTATATCCAACGATTGCCAAAGCTTCATGGTGAATTTCACGCTTTAATCCTGACTGCCACATTGGGCGCTATGCTCACAGCGGCGGCACATGATATAATCTCAATATTGCTATCTATTGAACTGACAGCCATTTCGCTTTATGCACTCGTAGCTATGCTCAAAAACGACAAAAGCAGTGAGTCTGCCGTAAAATACATTTTGCTTGGTGCAGTCAACTCTGCTGTAATGCTTTTCGGTTTTGCGCTAGTATTTGGATTCAGCGGGTCAACCAGTTTAACGGGGATTGCTCAAGCAATCTCGGGTACACAAATAGGTAACGTAGCTGATAATGCAGGTTTGCTGTTTGGTTTGGTATTAATTCTAGCCGGGCTTGCATTCAAGATTGCTGCTGTGCCTTTCCACATGTGGACACCAGATGTATATGAGGGCGCTCCCGCGCCGATAACATTGCTTCTTTCAACTATCAGCAAAATTGCAGGCTTCAGCATCCTTATGCGCTTTATGTTCGTCCTTTTTACCCAAGTCAACTCACCAACCAACAACTTTGGCGTCATACTGGCAATAATAAGCGCTACCACAATGATAGTTGGCAACTTGCTTGCCATTAGGCAACAGAACATTAAGCGTTTGTTAGCGTATTCATCCATTGCCCAAAGTGGTTATATTTTAATGGCTATTGCTGCACACGCTACAAATGCATACTCTGGAATATTTTTTATTAATTATGACCAAAGAATCAGTAGCTTCCTGTATTATCTGGCTGTTTTCGCTATTGCTGAAGTGGCTGTATTTACGGTGATTATTATCGCCTCGCAAAAAACAGATGTAGACAATATATCCGATTACGCAGGTCTAGCCAAGCGTTCACCCACACTGGCTTGCGCCATGACGCTAGGGCTACTATCTCTAATGGGATTGCCACCACTGGCAGGATTTGCGGGAAAAGTTTTCATATTCAGTAGCGTTGCGACACAAAGCAACTTGATTTGGCTGGTAATCGTTGCGGTATTAGCCAGCGTGATATCGGCATACTACTACTTAAGAATCATACGCACTATTTGGATGGATGCTCCTGCATCTACTGACAACATTAAATTCTCACTCTCACCAAAACTAGTCTTATTTATAGCATGTAGTAGCATTTTACTAATTGGCATACTTCCAACGATACTCATGGAAATCACCGATTTTGCTAGAATTGTTATTCATTAGCCTATGCCAGATACTGCACCAATCTCCGTTCCCAACCTGATAGACAGTCATGCCCACCTTACCGCCGAGCAGTTTGATGCCGACCGCGATGGCGTCATCGGGAGAGTTTTGGAAAGCAGCATGTATGCCGTCGTCAATGTCGGCACAGAAATAGCTGACAGCATCAGCGGCATTAAACTCGCCGAGCGTTATGATTTTGTCTATGCGGCAGTCGGCATCCATCCGCAGGAATGCGGAACCACGACAGATAATGAACTTGAAGAACTAGCTCAACTGGCAAAACACCCGCGCGTTGTGACCATCGGTGAAATCGGATTGGACTTTCACGCCGACTACGCCCCGCGCGAACAGCAATTGCATGTGTTGCACCGGCAACTGCAAATGGCGGATGATGCACAAAAGTCTGTTTTAATTCACGCACGTCAAGCTGAGACTGAAATCCTGCAAGTACTGCGTGAGTGGACATCCAAACGAATCTGCAAAAGCGCCCCAGGCGTCATCCATTGCTTCAGCGGCACGCTGGAAACAGCACAGAACTACCTGCAAATGGGCTTTTACATCTCGCTTGGTGCCTATATCGGATACCCTTCATCCAAGGCATTACGCGAGGTAATAAAACAACTTCCTTTGGAAAAACTGATGCTTGAGACCGACTGCCCCTACCTGCCGCCGCAAAGGCTGCGCGGTCAGCGCAATGAACCGGCGTTTGTTTGCGATACAGCCATTGAACTGGCGCGTATAAATGAAATCAGCACGGCTGAGGTGGCACATATCACCACAGCCAACAGCCGCGAATTATTCAAAATCTGAAGTATCAGCGCGGGTCTATTATGCCTTTGAAACCCCGGGGCAAATATCATTTATGTCACATGATTTGCACTTGGGCTTGCGCGCAAGGCACACATTTCTCCCGTGAAAAATCAGCAGGTGCGAAAACATACCCCATTTCGCTCTCGGCACCAACCTCATGAGGTCTTGTTCAATTTTCACAGGGTCATGCTCAGAGGTCAGCCCCAGAAGATTGGACAGGCGAATAACATGCGTGTCCACAGCAATGCCTTGAATGACTCCATATGCATTGAAAAGCACCACATTGCCCGTTTTGCGTGCCACACCGGGTAATGTAATGATTTCTGCCATAGTGCGCGGGACCTGCCCGTCAAAGTCATCCTGAAGCTTACGTGCGGCACCAATAATGCTCTTGGCTTTATTATGATAAAAACCTGTTGACTTAATCAGTCCCTCCAGTTCAGCCACGTCGGCACCGGCGTAATCACCCGCTGTTTTATAACACGCAAACAGTGCCGGTGTAACCTTATTGACACCAACGTCGGTGCTTTGAGCAGAAAGGATAGTGGCAACCAGCAGTTCAAGGGGATTGCTGAAATCAAGTGCAATGCGTGCGTCCGGATACAGTGCCTTAAGCCGCTGTATCAATTCCTGAGTGTTGTGCTGTTTATTTGCTTTTCCCATAAAAGCGGTCCTTTTCAGGGGCAAACGTTCCCTAATAATGCCTATAAAATGGTCGCGGGGCCTTGCGGCCCCGACCATGGTTCGTTTTCGGTGTTACTACTTGCCGATTCTGAACATCTTGGTGCCGCAGGAAGGACAAACGCCCTGAGTGGCCGGACGACCATTTTTCATGGTGATGGCCTTGGGTGTTTTCATTTCTTTCTTGGCGCGACACTTAACACAATAACCCTGCATTGTTTGACTCCCCCTTATTAAAATTTTATACGTTTGAGAATAAACCTATTCACAAGCTAATGTCAAATATATTATAAGATGAATAAGCTGTGTTTTACGAAAAAACAATCCTAGTCCTTGATTAAAGCTCCTCCGAACACAATTACTAGCCCCACCAAAGCTACAATAAATGCATATGTGGCACTTTCAAAAACCAGTGCAGCCACGACACTCACAAGAATAACAGCTAAACCAAAAAGCTGGACTTTCAACGATCTAAACCTCCCCAAAATTCGTAATTTACAGTATCAGAAAGATACATGTACAGCACATTATGAACAAAAAAGCAGGAGTTTTCAAATTTTATTGGTTATGCAAAAGCAGTGATTCCACTCGCGACACGAAAGGGTGAATTGAATTGCTTTATCAGCTTTCATGCGTTGGCACTACTTTTGCGATTTATCCGGATTAAATCGGCGTAGACGCAATGAATTGGTTACCACAATCACCGAACTCAAAGCCATAGCGGCAGCAGCCATAATGGGATTCAGGAAACCATGCTCTCCCAACAAAAAATGCCAGCTTGCATGTAGCCCGCTATTTCCGAAAAAGACATATAACACACCGGCCGCCACCGGAATCAGTATGACGTTATAGGCAAAAGCCCAGAAGAGGTTTTGTCGTATTGTGCGCATTGTGCACTTTGAAAGAAGAATTGCTTCCGCTATGCCACGTAAATCCCCGTTCATAAGCGTAATATCCGATGCTTCAATAGCAACATCCGTACCAGTGCCAATCGCAATACCTATATCAGCCTGAGCCAACGCCTGTGC
>WQXK01000023.1 GCA_009784845.1 Dehalococcoidia bacterium
TCTTTGCGCCAGCGGAAGTATGTTTGTTCGGTAACTTCAATCTTACGACAGACTTCTGCTACTGTTGAACCCTGATTCATCACGATTTCTGCTTGGCGCAGTTTACTGATAATCTGATCCGGTTTTTTCCTTGGCATATATCCCCCTTTCTATTACGTCCAGTTCATTCTACTATGACACTAACATCACTTCTGGACTAGTTTTCGGGGGGCAGGTCAACAGTTTAATGTTTGACATAAACATGTTTGCGATAATCAAAAGATAGCCTTGAGCAAAGCAAAAAAATTTAATTATTAGAAAAAGGTATATAAAAAGGAATTCTGAAAATTCGCGAGTTATAATTGGCAATGCTGATGATGGTTCTTTGCTGCTCTGTGCAATTTAGATATAAAGCTTATATCTTTGAGTTTACTAATTATTCAATGCAGTTGACGCATGTATAAAATTACGGGTTCGGCGTATATCACCTGTGGCACCGGCGCAAACGCGCCGCGTTGAGTTCGCGGTAGGTAAGGCGACGGGGTTTTTGGCTGTTCTGATGCTTTCTTTGTTGTATAATAAGCGCGGGTTTCAAGGAGAAAAGCCATGGAGCAAAGCACAGGGGCACATGCGCTGGAGTACGCCGGTTTTTGGCGCCGTTTTGGCGCTTTTGCGGTGGATGCCATGCTTATCAGCATTGTCATCAGCATGATATTTCCGCCTGGTGGCAGGTTCCCCCTGAACCTGGATGACCGCTGGTATTTCATTCCGCTTGTGACGCTCAGCAATGCACTGTCCATTCTGGCGACTTTGGCTTATAGCGTGATTTTTTGGTGTTGGCGCGGGCAGACGCCGGGTAAGATGCTGTTGAATATCCGCCTTTTGCGCGGTGACGGTAGAGACATTTCTTTCGGTGATGCTATGTTGCGCTACCTTGGATATGTTATTTGCATTTTGACACTGGTCGGTGGGTTCTTATGGATTGCCTTTGATAGCCGCAAACAGGGATTGCATGATAAAATAGCGGGGACAGTGGTGGTTAAGCTGCCGGATGCTGCCGCATCTGATGCGGCACTGGCTAATCCGGGGCACAGCACCGGATAATATAACAGGAGGATGACTTAGCATGGCTGGAACTGATGGTTTGTCGACGGATACGTTTTATTGTCATAATTGTGGTGCGCAAATCAGTCGGCGCTATGCTTTTTGCACAAGTTGCGGCACTGCTGTAGTAGCATCAGCCGCACCCAAGGCAGAAACGCAGGTCGCGGCGTCACAGCCGCCGCAGGACACCACAGCACATGACGTCACAGAGCAGGGCGCCGCCCCGTCTAACTCCGCACCGCTGACTGCCGAACCGTTGGTTGCGACGCCTGTGGGTACGTCCGGATACGCTGCGCCGAATTATGCGACGTTTTCCGCACCTGTCATTGCATTCGCTCCTGCTCCTGCTGCGCCCAAGCAATCAGGTGCTGGCATAACCTCTTTCATTATTGCCTGTGTGGCTTGTATTACTTTAATGGCTACCACCATAAGCTGTACCGCAAGCCTGACAGCAGACATTGAGTTTGATGATGTTCTTTTTACTTTTCCTATTGAGTATTGGCATGCTGCTAATCGGTGTCAGCACAGGCATCATAGGTGTGGTGCAGTCGGGGCGTAAAAAGCTTTTTGCCATATTGGGGCTTACATTCAATACTCTCATGCTGCTTCCGATAATCATCATATTCATTGTGGCGCTTATCATGGTATAGCCGAAAATCGAGGAAGTTATAATTATGCTCACATCAGTTCGCGTTCGTTATGCCCCCAGTCCTACGGGATTACCGCATGTAGGCAATATCCGCACGGCTTTTTTCAATTGGCTCTTTGCGCGCCACAGCGGCGGCAAGTTCATTGTACGAATTGAGGATACCGATGTTGCGCGCACCGTACCCGGTGCCACCGAAGGTATATTGCAAGGACTGAAATGGCTGGGTATAGACTGGGATGAGGGTCCTGAGAAAAGTGGGGATTTTGGTCCGTATTTCCAATCTCAGCGCCTTGAGATTTACCGGCGCATGTCCACGCAGCTGGTCGAGCGCGGGCAGGCATACTATTGCCATTGCTCCTCCGAGCGCCTGGAACAAATGCGCGCTATGCAAACTGCCAATAAGCAGCCTACCGGCTATGATCGCCACTGCCGTGACCTCGGCTTGGGTGCAGCACCTGATGCCGTCATTCGTTTTAAGACCCCGCTTGAGGGCAGCACATCCCTGCATGACGCCATCCGCGGAGATGTTACGTTTGAGAACTCAACGCTGGACGATTTCGTGCTGCTTAAGAGCGACGGATATCCCACATACCATTTAGCCAGTATTATTGACGATCATATGATGCAAATAAGCCACGTCTTACGTGCTGAGGAGTGGCTTTCCAGTACGCCTAAGCATCTTATGCTGTATAACACATTCGGCTTTGCACCGCCCATTTTTGCCCATCTGCCCATAATTTTAGGCAACGACCGCAGCAAACTCTCAAAACGCCATGGCGCAGTTTCCATTTTGGAGTATGAAGAGCAGGGTTATCTCCCTGAGGCAATGATGAATTTTCTGGCGCTGCTTGGCTGGTCGCTGGATGACAAGAGCGAACTGTTCAGCCGTGATGAGTTGATTCAAAATTTCAGCATTGAGCGCATCAGCCAAACGTCTGCCATATTTAACAATGACAAGCTAAACTGGATGAATGGCTTGTATATGCGCAAGCTGGCACCAGACGAGTTTGTGCACCGTGCTTTGCCTTTCCTCGAAAAAGGGCTGCCGCTTGAGGTGCGCCGTCCGCTGAATCTAGACTACGTCAAAAAAGTGTTGCCTCTTGTGCACGAGCGCCTCAAAACGCTGGGCGAGGTGGCATCCCGGGAGTTAACGGGGTTTTTCTTTACCGACGAAATAGACTACGCTCCCTCCCTGCTCATCGACAAACACCTTGAGCGCCAAAAGACTCAGGAAATTCTTGAGACGGCAAGCGAAAAGTTGTCTGCACTGACTGATTTTGACACGGCTGCGCTGGAGGCATTGTTGCGTCCGCTGGCGGATGAAATGGGCATAAAGGCGGGGCAGCTTTTCAGTACGCTGCGCACTGCCGTCACAGGTCTTAGCGCTACGCCGCCGCTGTTTCAGACCATGGAAGTGCTGGGTAAGGCAGTCTGCCTTAAGCGCATTGACCAGGCGATTGCCAAGCTAAAAGACTTCTGTTAATTGTCGCGCTTTTAGAATAATAAGCTTATGACGTCAGGCATGTAAGCGGAACGACGAAGACGCCTTCCGGAGAAACCCTTGCATAGCGTGAGCGACCAACCAAAACCATAAGGAAACTTGGTTCTCTGTCTTGGCTTTTGGTATCTTTTAAAACCTTGTCTTTAAGCCGCAACAGATTATCAATTCCGTTCTGCACTTTGTTTTCGCTAAGTTTGATTTCAATTGCGCCCCATGTGCCGTTTTTGCGCTCGATTATAACGTCAACCTCCATGCCGAAATCATCACGGTAATACCTGAGGGCGTTTTCTCCCATGGTTTTGTTGGCGGATGCATATACATGAAGGTCCCTTAAACAAAGGGTTTCAAACAGTAATCCAAAAGTCTGCAGGTCTCCGGCAAGCAGCATGTTGGGGCTTATGCCCAAAGATGTTGCGGCAAGCGAAGGGTCGACCATGTAGCGTTTGGGACGCGTTCTAACCCTGGCGCGTGATCTCACCGGGGCATCCCAGCCATTCAAATCCTCAAGTAAGTATAAGTCTTGAAGCACCTCGATATAGGAGGCAATTGTTTCGCGGCTCATTTTTTCTGCAAATTGAGTTTCGCTGCCCTGAGCCATGTCGCGGGCAAGCGTTGTGTGGCTTACTGAAGCGGCAAGATTTCGTGAGAGTGCGCGCAGTAGCATTTGCAATGCAGAAGTGCTTTTCCTTGTTTTGTCCGCAGCGTAAGCGATAACTGCGTTAAGGTATTGCTCTGATACTCTTTGCGCACGTTCAATCGGCATATCCTTTACGGCAGGCCAACCGCCGCGACAAACGTAGTCGGCGAGTGCTTCAAGCCCCGTTTCTTGTTCTGCCTGTTCAAAAACTCCGTCAAATAAACCTGATAGTGAAACACTGCCATTGGATAATCCCATCTCATAAAGAGACATTGGACGCATCCTGAGACTACCGATCCTGCCGGTTCCACTGTGCCGCACGCGTTCTTTCGCTTCTTTTGCTGGCGCAGTCGAACCGATGATTATAAACGCACCAGGCATGTTCCCACTTGCATCAATACTGCGCCTAATGGCGTCCCGTATTTGAGGGATTTCATTCCACTCGTCAATGAGTCTGGGTTTTTTGCCTTGCAAACCAATTGCCAAATCAGCCTCGACAAGCTCTTTTGTTTCCCAGTCATCAAGATGAATTACGCTTTCTGCGAAAGCAAGGGATGTCCATGTTTTACCGCACCATTTTGGACCGTCAACTTCAACAGCCCCAAATGTTGCCAGATGTTCCCTGAACTCGTTTTCTATGAGCCTTGGGATATATCCTTTAGGTGTTAGTATTCCCATGATGTGTACCCCCTTCTTTAATGATGCTGCCAAAGAATGGTAATTTGCGATTGCGCATCCTCTGTATCCGACAATTATACCGCCTTTACACCCGACAATTATACCGCCTCCACACCCGACAATTATGCCGTTTTGAAAGGGAAAATGCAAGAGGCAAAGCGGCGCGAGGTATTGCCGCATTATGAGTTGTTCCAAAGTATGCTGGCATAGCGTCTGTTATATGCGAGGTCTTTCACAATGCCAAAGCAGTGTTTTGTGGTGTTGTGCCATTGGTGCGGCAGTATAGCCCGCTTGTTTTCTGTTGTGGTTATTGTCAGACGCACTCAATTAGCTATATCATTACCATGGGTGCTGAGTTTTCCTGTTTTATGTTCAAAACACACTTTTGCGTTTCAGGATTGAATTATTATCATGAAAATTGATCTGTCCACATTGCAGAGGCGTGCTGCGCGGCTAAATGTGCGCTTGTCTTCGTGTGACCTTTGCCCGCGCAGGTGTGCGGTGAGCCGGCTTGATGCTGAGATGGGTTACTGCCACTCGGGTGCGCAGCCTGTGGTTGCTTCATATTGCGCTCATATGGGTGAGGAGCCTGCCATCTCCGGTGTGCGCGGCTCAGGCACTATCTTCTTCGCCAACTGCAATCTGCGTTGTGTGTTCTGCCAGAATTATCAAATCAGCCAGGATTGGCAAAAGCAGCAGGGGAATGTTATCAGTATTGAGAAACTGGCTCAGTGTATGCTTTCTCTGCAAGAGATGGGTTGTCACAATATCAGCTTTGTTTCACCCTCACATTTTGTGCCGCAAATTGTGCAGGCGCTGACACTGGCCGTACCGCGCGGATTGGAACTGCCGCTGGTATATAACACCAATGGTTATGATAGCCTGGAAACATTGCGCGAACTGGACGGCATAATTGATGTGTATCTGCCGGATCTCAAATACGCAGATGCCGATATGGCGCTTAAGTACTCCGATGCGCCGGATTACGTTGCCGTTGCGCGCGCTGCCATACGTGAGATGTATCGGCAGGTGGGGAAATTGCAGACGGACGATGATGGAGTGGTCCTGCGCGGTGTAATTGTGAGGCACCTTTTGTTGCCGCATGACATCGCTGGCAGCCGGGATTCGTTAAACTGGCTGGCATGCGAGGTATCGCCGGACGTTTCACTCAGCCTGATGAGCCAGTATCATCCCACCCATAAGGCCTCAGCTTTCCCTGAAATAAACCGCCGCATAAGCCGCCGTCAATATGACCGTGCCGTGGCGGCACTGGATGAATGCGGGCTGGAAAATGGCTGGGTGCAAGGCATGGAATCCCCGGAGAACTATCTGCCTGACTTTGACAAGGAAGGACACCCGTTTGAAAACTAATTAACCCTCATGCCAAAGCATGAAGGTTAATGATAGACACGTAAAAGCCCTGCGCGGGTGAACTAGTTTGCTTTGCGCTTGCGGCGTGTGAAATGAAAGTTAATGCGGCGACCATTTACAGGTGTTCCTGTCTTTGAAATATTCTCCACAAAGGTGGCGACATCATCTTTCGGTTGTTCTGTTTTCTTAGCGGCTGCTTTAGGCACGTCTTTACTCCATTTTCATTAACTGAGAACCGATTATAGCAAAAATGCCGCCATAAAGCGAATGTTGCTTTGCAGGGGAAAAACGCGGGCAGTGTGCGGCTATAGCAGTTGTCCTAGTCCCCATAGGAATACACCCAGCCCAACTAGTATGGTCGACAGGCTAACAAAGAAAATGGCAACGCCTTTGGGGGTGCCCCAGTCCATGGGAGTCCAGCCTAAGTTGTTGTTTTCATCGGTATTTTCTGTAGTAGACATTTGCGGCTCCTTTTATTTTTAGATATGCGGATTTTAAATATCCAGATAGTCCACGGGGTTTTGCTCACGCTCTGCCAGTGCGCTGATGTAACGCACCAGCGCCGACGGCAGTTTGTTTTGCCAGTCCCCTGCCTGTTCGGCTATCACCAGTTCGGCATGGCGCTGGTTGCAACTCCATGTTTCAGGGTCCTTCCATGACTGGCGTGTGAGCATGGTCTTGCCTTTGTAGTCCAGCCACACGGCCCAGTTGCCTTTCTGTGTGTGGTAGATGACGGCTTCAATCCACCATTGTTTGTCGTCGCTTATGCCCTTCCATTTGCCCATTTCGGTGGCAATGAAGCGCTGCTCCCGTTCGGCCTCCTTACTGCCGACTTTAACCCTAACCTCTTTAATGCCTTTGCCTTTTTCCTGATGCCGCGCTACATATTCGCGCAACGCCTTGGCGATGACTGCGGACATAGCCTCTTCTGAGATTTGTTGTGCTTCCTCAAATACAGGAACGTCGTTTTGGCTGACATAAATTGTTTTATTTGGCATACATATAGTATATTATACGTATATTGCTGTGTCAAGATGAATTTGGCGCGTAAAACACGAAAATGTGGGTACCATACGATGTAATTTTACACGAAACTGCACCTTCAACGACCGCAAAATTGCACGAAAAGGCACCTTGTCGACCATGCGCTAAAGCAGTAATTTACAAATTATGTCTTGGAGGTAATACAGCCGGATTGCCGGCTGTGTTATCATTTGGTGATGGAAATTAACACTCTTTTTGACGGGGGTTTTGAGCCCGTATTGGAAGAGACCTGGATAAGGGCTGTGGCTGGCGCAGCACTTAGTGCTGAGGGGCAGATCGGTTCGGAGATGGGGGTTCTTATTACGGGGCAGGAGCAAATTCGCCTCTTGCATAAGCAGTATATGGATGATGATACACCAACTGATGTCTTGTCTTTCGCTATGCGTGAGAGTATAGAGGAAGCCCCTGAGTTTATTGTTCCAGGCGGTGAGGTTGACCATTTGGGAGAGGTGATTATCTCTTATCCGCAGGCTGAGATACAGGCGGCAGAGCACGGGCATTCCGTGCGGCGCGAGGTGGCTATACTGCTAATACATGGCGTGCTGCATCTTTTGGGTTACGACCATGTTGAGCCGTCGTGCCGCCAGAGTATGCAGCTGCGTGAGCAGGCGATATTGAAATTGGTTGAGGCTGATCTGCTTTGAAAATCTTGGGGATTGCCGGAAGCCCGCGCCGTGGCAGCAATACAGATATTCTGCTCGGACAGGTGCTGAAAGGGGCTGAGAGTCAGGGGGCTACATCCGGAATATTGCGTGTGTGTGACCTGAATATCATGACATGCTCGCATTGTGATGATTGTTTGCATGGCGGCGAGTGCCCTCTCCTTGATGACATGGTTGACGTACTTAAAGAAATTGAACGGGCGGACGCTATTGTTCTGGCGGCGCCGCTTCACTTCATGGGATTGCCTTCGCAGGTGAAGACATTGATAGACCGCATGCAGGTCGTGTGGTGCCGGAAGTATGTACTGAAGCAGCTTCCGCTTGCCTCTGCACGTATGCGTTGCGGCTTGTTCGTGTCTGTTGGAGGGCGTATGGGGGAGCGTTTATTTGATGGCGCTGAGGTAACGGCTAAGGCTTTTTTTGCCAGCCTTGATATCGGGTATGCCGGAAAGCTGGTATTCCCCGGAATAGAGCGGCGTGCCCAAATTCAGGATGATGCCGGTGCTCTTCAGGTTGCATTTGACGCCGGGCAAAAACTGATACGGGACCACTCGGGCGTTTTAAGCTAGATTGTTTTGCTGGCTTTGCGTGCCCGCATGTCCAGAACGGCACCGAAAACTATTCCCAATGCCACGCCCGCCGGTATGCCGATGATGGGATTTTTGAAAACAACCCCCAGTGACACACCCACACCAGCTCCGATAGCCAAAAATATGCCGGTATTTAGCCCGGCGCTGATGAGTCCGTGGGTCTTTTTCAGGTGGGATAGTACGGTATTGGCGTTGCCAAGAAAAAGGCGCTTCTGTTCTTTGGTTATTTGAGTGGGTGCATACGAGAGGTCTTTTATCATGTTATCCATGAGCGTTTGAAACTCGCGGCAGTGCGGGCAGTTTGCGGCAAACTCGCCTATTCTACGTGCAATTTTGAGAAAGCGACCGAGGTAATAATCACGCGCATCCGCACCCAACTGTGCCTTGAGCGTTTCCACTTTGGCTTCCAAATTACCATACCATTCAGTTTGCTCTGACATCGTTGCCCCCAGCGAAATACTTGAGATAATCCGTTGTTAAATCGGTGCCTTGCGTTGCTGCCAGCCGGTTGATTGCTCATAGGCATGCGCTATGCGTAAAATGGTTTCCTCAGCGAATGGTTTGGCGATAATTTGGAGCCCAACGGGTAAGCCGTCTACAAAGCCGGCAGGGATGGATATAGCCGGTACACCTGCGATATTGATGGGCATAGTGCAGACGTCAGAAAGATACAACTGCATCAAATCATTGGTTTTTTCACCAATCTTGAACGGTACGGATGGTGATGTCGGGGCTATTAGCGCATCATATTTCTCGAAAGCGCTGTCAAACTCACGGCGTATGAGCGTGCGCACCTTTTGTGCTTTCAGATAATAAGCATCGTAGTATCCGGCGCTGAGGGCATATGTGCCCAGCATGATGCGCCGTTTTACCTCCGGTCCGAAACCGAACTGGCGTGTTTTTTCTATGGACTCCCACATGCTGCGGGCTTCCTTATATGAGAAGCCGTATCTCACGCCGTCGTAGCGCGCCAGATTGGCTGATGCCTCTGATGGAGAGATGATGTAGTACACCGCCAGGGCATAAGGTGTACTTGGCAGACTGACGTCCCAGTCAATGCATGCTCCCAACTCTTCCAACTTGGCGACGGCAGTTTTTATGGTGCCGGCTACCTCCGGCTGTATGCCGTCAACAAAGTACTCGCGCGGAATTCCTATGCGCATACCCTTAATGTCTTTGCCCAATACTTTAGTATAATCCGGCACGTCACATGGGACGGAGGTTGAATCGCGCTCGTCATGCCCTGAGATGGCATTCATTACGATGGCAGCATCCTCAACATCCTGTGTCATGGGACCGATCTGGTCAAGGGATGAGGCGTATGCAATCGCTCCGTAACGGCTGACGCGACCATAGGTTGGTTTCAGTCCTGTTATTGAGCAAAAACTTGCTGGTTGACGTATGCTGCCTCCGGTGTCGGAGCCGAGGGCATAAAAGCCTTCCTTTGCGGCTATGGCCGCTGCCGCACCACCGGATGAGCCGCCCGGTACGCGCTCTAAATCCCATGGGTTATGTGTGGGGAAAAAGGCTGAGTTTTCGGTTGAGGAACCCATGGCACACTCATCCATATTGGCTTTGCCGACCAGTACCATTCCCTCGGCATAAAGCTTTTCGATAACTGTGGCATCATAAGGCGGCACGAAATTCTCCAGCATTTTTGATGCGCAGGTGGTGCGTACGCCTTTGGTGCATATGAGGTCTTTTATTATGGCTGGTATACCTGTGAGCGGACGGCAGTCGCCGTCTGCAATGCGCTTGTCAGCCTGCGCTGCCTGTTGCAGAGCCAACTCGTCGGTGACAGTCAAGAATGCGCGCACCTTGGAGTCCACTGCCTGTATGCGCGCAAGTACGGCTTTGGTTAATTCTACGGACGAAACCTGTTTTGTTCTAAGTAGTTTATGCGCTTCGTGAATAGTCAATTGTTCAGGGTTTGTCAATGCTCGCTCCTTTCTATTCCAACACAGCATGTATGCGGAAAAACTCGCCATCTTTGCGCGGGGCGTTTGCCAGCACGTCACATGATGACAGGGAAGGAGTTACGATGTCTTCTCGCATTACATTGCATAATGAGTTTGGTTGAGCTGTGGGAGGGACCCCTGTGGTATCCACGCTGTTTAGGACCTCGAAGCTTTCCAGTATGTCGGAAAGTTGTACGCTGAAAGTGGAAACATCTTCCTCGGTCATGCCCAATTTTGCCAGCGCTGCAATATGCATTACTTCTTCACGTTCAAGTTTCATAATTTCCTACTCCAATGCGGGAATTATAACGCGAAGAGCGATGGCGGGGCAACTGTGCATCCGGAAAGATATGAACTCATATTACTTCTATGGTTTTACCCAAGAATGAATAGCTTCATGATTTTTGTCCAATCTAAAAGCCATTTGGATTGGGTAAGGTCTTGTTTATAGGACTTTCAGCATTGGGCAGGCAATGACGCATCATTGCGGAAACGATGCACAGTTATTGCCAAAAATACAGGCTCTCCGACATTTGTCGGAGAGCCTGAAATGCGCTAGATATCTAATTTTCTGATTTTGGTGCCGTTAATGTGCTGTAGCAGGACAATGGCGGAGTATCCGGGCCATAGTTCACCGGCTGCGACAGCAAGCGGTTTGGTGGAATCAAATGACGATTCTTTGGTCTTGATATAATCGCACAGTTTGTCGAATTCCATATGCTTGATTCCGCCGTGCGTTTCATTGTTCGGCTGCTGGCATCCTGCCTCAACGATCCAGCGATACGTCAAAGACGGTGAGGTATCGAAAATTTTGGCAAGCATGCGGTAGGATGCCTTACCTGATGCATGAAGTATGACGCACAGTGCTTTCTTTATGGCAACGCGCTCATTGGTTCTGCCGTCTCCTTCGGTAAAGTGGCAGTCGCACACTTTGCAATGGTATCGCTGCTTGTTGTTTACCTTGCCGCTTTTGGTAATTTGGGTCGAGTTACAGTTTTTGCATTTCAACATGATAGTGTCTCCTCTTTATATTTGTTATTTCGCACTATGAGTGGTTACGTTCTTTATTTTTATGGCGCTTGATAGTCAAAGCCTCTCCAATGCAGCCAAGTACGACCATTGTGCTGCCCCCAAACTTTGGTCCAATTTCAAAGTTAGTCCGTACCATGATTAAGCAACCACTCCAGCCAACTTCTTCTCA
>WQXK01000024.1 GCA_009784845.1 Dehalococcoidia bacterium
CGGATATAGGCGGCGTCATAGTAGCACGCGGACCCGGTAGCTTTAACGGACTGCGCGTAGGTCTTGGCAGTGCCAAAGGGCTAGCCTATGGGCTCAACGTACCTATTGTTGGCATCAGCACTCTAGAGGCCGCGGCATATCAACACGCCGACAGCCACCAGCCTATATGCGCTATTTTGCCTGCCGGACGCAGTGAAATTGCCATTGCCATCTTCCAGCAGCAAAAAGAGTGGCACTGCATAACACCTGAGCGTCTGGTAACCATTTCCGAGATATGTGGGCATATTTCACAACCAAGCCTATTCTGCGGTGAAATTAATTCTGAGACAGAGTCTGAACTGCGGCGGCAGTTAGGTGATAAAGCCGTCTTTTGCCAAGCCTCATCCAGCCGCATAGCAGCACTGGCGACTCTTGGCGAACAGCGCCTTGCGACTGGGATGACAGACACTGTAGCCGCCATACAGCCGCTATATTTGCGCCGCCCACATGTCAGCCAGCCCAAATCCAAAGGCGCCGGAGCCTCGGGCACCAATCCAAGCATGGCAGTCATTTGGGATATTGACGGGACTATAGCCGATACGGCCAAACTGCATTTTCACGCCTGGCACACTGTGTTTGCAAAACATGGTGCCGAGATCAGCTATGACGATTTCCGCAAAGACTTCGGCATGCGCAATGACTTAATCATTCGCAATTTCCTGGGCGCAGACACGTCAGAGCAGACCTTACAGTGCATCAGCGAAGAAAAAAATCTGGCCTACCGCAACATCTTACAACAACAAGGCGTGCACCCCATGCCCGGTGCCTGTGAGTTACTGGAGGCATTGCATACGCGCGGCATCCCCATGGCAGTGGCCTCCTCCTCCACGCATCAAAACATTAAGCTTGTTTTGCGCATGCTTGGCATCAACCATCTCTTCCAGGCTGTCGCAAGCGGAGAAGATGTAATTCACGGCAAACCAAACCCTGAGATTTATCATAAAGCCGCCGACAAACTGGGAATCGAGGCGTGTTGTTGCGTGGTTATTGAAGACGCTGTAGGCGGCGTAGAGGGTGCTTGCGCGGCAGGCATGCATTCAATTGGTGTATGCGCCAATCATCCCAAAGCAAGCTTTCAGGCAGCTGACATCGTGGTTGACACGCTGAGTCAGGTCAGCGTATCAGATATTGAAAAGCTGGTGCAAAACTGAGATACTAGCAAAGCGTAAAATATGGAGGATAATCATTAATGGAAAAATCATTGGTACTGGTTAAACCCGATGCCGTAGCACGCGGCTTAAGCGGCACTATTGTCAGCAGGCTGGAGAATACCGGGCTAAAGCTGATTGCACTTAAGATGCTGCACATGAGTCAGGCACTGGCGGAACGACACTATGCGCCGCACAAAGAACGCCCTTTTTTCAATGACCTAATCAGCTTTATCACATCAGGTCCCATCGTAGCTGCTGTATTTGAAGGAGATAGCGCCGTCAGCACCATACGCACAGCCATGGGAGCTACAGACCCTGCCAAAGCAGATGCAGGCAGCATAAGACGTGATTTCGGGCTGGATATTGAGCACAACGCTGTCCACGGCTCTGATTCCGTGCAAACAGCAGAACATGAAATAAGCTTGTTCTTTAGCGAGACCGAGCTTATGAGTTATGTGCGCAAATAAAAATAACTCTTAAGCCAAACGCATTATGGGACGGGCAGTACTCCACATATTGTCCAGCTTGTAGTACGCCCTCTCGTCTGGTGCGAAAATATGCACAACGACATCGCTGAAATCCAGTAATAGCCAGCCCGAAGCGGCTGTCCCCTCGCGATGCAGAAGGTAAACATCTTTCTGTTTGAGGGCATGCACTACGTCATCCGCTATGGCTTCCAGCTGGCGGGTTGACTCCCCATTTGCCAGCACAATATAGTCGGCATAACCGCACGAGCCGCACATATCAAATAGCACTACGTCGCTCGCCAGCTTATCGCTTGCAACCTCCACCACGGCACGAGCCGTATCCAAAGCCCCTAAAACAACTGCTTGTGATTTATTCATCGCCTAATTATAGCATAGCAGCACCGAACTTGGAGTGTATTATACTGCCCCTGTTTTCCAATAACTGCTATACTCTGTAAATCGTAAATCATGACAAAACTACTTTTCGGCACAGCCGGAATTCCGCTCAGCACTTGGCCGCAGGAAACCGGCGAGGGCATACGGCGCGTCGCAGCGCTGGGACTGGACTGTATGGAACTGGAGTTCGTACAGGGAGTTTATCTGAATGAAGCCCAAGCTAAAGCCATGGCCGGCATAGCAAAAAATAACACTATCTCTCTTTCAGTCCATGCCCCTTATTATCTGAATTTCAATGCCCACGAAGAACATAAACTTCACGCAAGCCAGGGCATGCTGTACAAAAGCGCACGCATTGCTGCATTAAGCGGCGCCAAAAGCGTAGTCTTCCACCCCGGCTTTTACCTAGGAGATCCCTACGAAAAAGCTTATCAGAGCGTGCAGGCATCTCTTGGTAAAGTAGTGCAAAAGCTAAAAGACGACATGGTTTGTGTCACATTGCGACCGGAAAGCTCAGGTAAACCATCACAGTTTGGTAGCATTGATGAGCTAATCCAGCTCACCTGTTCACTTGAAAACGTTGCTCCATGCATTGACTTTGCTCACTGGCACGCCCGCGCCGGAGGAAATAATTCATATGGCGAGTTCTGCGGTTTGCTTGATGACCTGCGCAAAAATTTAGGGGATGCGGCACTGTCGGACATGCACATACATGTTTCAGGCATCGAATACGGCAAAAGCGGTGAGAGAAAACACCTGCCGCTCACCTCATCTGACCTGCGCTATGAGGACCTGCTGCGCGCCTTGAAAGACTACGGCGTCGGAGGTTGCGTCATCTGCGAAAGTCCAGCCCGGGAAGAAGATGCCTTACTGCTGAAAGAAAGCTACCAGAAGATTTAGTCTAACCCCAAACGCCCAATATCACCAAGCGTACTCCGGCTATTACGAGCGCCAGCGCAAGGAGACGCACAAGTATCAAGCCCTTGATTTTACGCGATAGCCGTGCTCCAATCTGCGCCCCAGGAATAACCCCTAGTGCAATCCAAAGCAATACCTGCCAGCTTTGTGAATAAGTGCCGGCACTGGCATGAGTTAACGTACCGGTAATACCCGTAAATACCAGCATGAAATGAGATGTTGCCGTGGCAATATGCACCGGAAAATGCAGTGCATAAAGCATCATTGGCATGTGAACTATGCCGCCGCCAATGCCCAGCAATCCGGCAATAAACCCCACTGCGAAGCTGAGCGCCATGCCTAACGGACGATTGCAATTATAGCTAAAACGCATTCCAGCGCGATCCACAATCACACTGTCGGACCGGCCTGAGAGTTCCTGCGCCGGTTTGATTTTGGGACGCAGCCAAATAATAACTGAGAAAACCAAAAGCATACATCCGAAGATAATGGAAAACGCCTGCTGCGGGATATAGCGCAGCGTCCACACACCGACAATGGTACCGGGAATAGTAGCTACTGCAAAGAAGAGCCCATTGCGATAATCAATGCGCTTCTGGCGAGCGTAAGCCAGCGTACCTGACAGCGAATTGATAAACACCACTCCCATAGTAATACTGGTTAATACCTGCAGATCAGCCTGTGGATAAAGCAACAGCAACACAGGCGTAAGCACCACGGCGCCGCCAATGCCCACCAGCGTGCCATAGCTACCGGCCAGAAACCCCAGGCCCACCAGCAGCAATATCAGAGGAAACCCTTGAATAAAAGAATCGCCCATAGACGTAAAGTTAATTCCAGTTCTTTTTATGAATGTGTTCCATCGTATATTAGACTATTAATATCGCTCGACGCAATCGCGCCCGACGCATAGTAATTTTGTCTAGCTGAAACACTTTTGTGTTATACTGTGTAGGAACAATCGATAGGAGCCTCTTCCATGAAAATCAATTGGAAACGTAGCATAATCATAAACGCAGTCATAATTGTGGCAGCAATTGTATTCTTTGCTTATGTGCTGCCGGCATCAAACAAGCCTGAAAAGGTCCTTTTGTCACAAATGATTGAAATGGTTGAGGCAAATGAAGTAAAAACCATTGATATCAGCGGCACAACCATTAACTTCCTCGGCACCGACGGCAAAAACTATGTCACCAACAAGGAGCCAAACACCACCATCTTCGACATTATCCCTGATATAAGCGACAGAGATATTGAATGGACATATAACCCACATTCCGGAATTGACTGGGGTAGCATACTGGGAATGGCAATACCTATTCTGTTGATTGGTATATTCATTCTGTTTATGTTTAATCAGGCGCGCGGCGCCAACAATCAGGCTATGAGTTTCGGGCGTTCCCGTGCCCGACTTTTCAGCGCGGATAAACCTACGGTGAAATTTGACGATGTCGCTGGTGTGGATGAGGCAAAGCAGGATTTACGCGAGGTAGTGGATTTTCTTAAATCGCGTGAGAAATTCCAGTCACTTGGGGCGCGTATTCCCAAAGGAGTATTGCTTATCGGTCCCCCGGGCACAGGCAAAACTTTAATGGCTCGCGCTGTTTCCGGCGAAGCCGGCGTGCCTTTCTTTTCCATCAGCGGCTCTGAGTTTGTTGAAATGTTCGTCGGTATCGGCGCCTCTCGCGTGCGGGATCTGTTTGACCAAGCCAAGCGCAATGCACCATGTATTATATTCATTGATGAGATTGATGCCGTCGGACGCCAGCGCGGTGCAGGGCTGGGCGGAGGACACGACGAACGCGAACAGACTCTCAACCAAATTCTTGTCGAGATGGACGGCTTCGACACAAATGTGAGCGTCATCGTAATGGCCGCAACCAACCGTCCGGATATTCTTGACCCTGCACTGTTACGCCCGGGTCGTTTCGACCGCCGCGTGGTACTTGACCGCCCCGATGTCGTCGGACGCACGGCTATTTTAAAAGTCCACACCAACGGCAAGCCAGTATCCCCTAATGTCAATCTGGATGTCATCGCCAAACTCACAGCCGGTTTTTCAGGTGCGGACCTTTCAAACTTGGTAAACGAGGCCGCTATCCTGGCAGCACGGCATGACAAACAAATTATTGAAATGACTGAGTTGGAAGAGAGTATTGACCGTGTGCTTATGGGACCGGAACGCAAGAGCCGCCGCATGACTCCCAAAGAGAAAGAGTTGACAGCCTACCATGAGGCAGGACATGCCGTAGTCGGCCATATGCTGAAAAATCTGGAGCCTATCCGCAAGGTAACCATCATCCCGCGCGGTTTAGCCGGTGGCTATACCAAGCCGTTGGTGGAAGACAGGCTTTACCACACACGTTCTTATATTGAGGACACACTGGCTATGTATATGGGCGGACGTGTCGCCGAAGAACTGACATTCAAAGAACTGTCCACCGGTGCTTCACAGGACATCAAGGAAGCCACCGACTTGGCACGGCGCATGGTAACCAACTATGGCATGAGCTACCTGCTCGGTCCGCGCACTTTCGGGAAGAAAGAGGAAATGGTATTTTTAGGGCGAGAAATTACCGAGCAACGCGATTACGGCGACAAGGTAGCAGACCAAATTGATGCAGAAGTCAACCAGATTATCAGCGAAGCGCACAACAAGGCCGATAAACTACTGACAGAAAATCTGGCAAAACTAAATCAAGTAGCCAAAACATTACTGGAAAAAGAAACTATCGAGGGATCAGAAATTGATGACCTGCTCGGCATCAAAATGATGGACCCCTAAGATACAACTGTAACAGGAAAATATTATTTATTGCGCTTAGCCACGTAATCCGCCAAAGCAATAAGTGCCTCGGTCGCGGGTTTTGCCGGAAGTTTTACCAGGTCACGACAGGCAAGGTGGCAGTAATCCTCAGCCAGCTTATAACACTCGTCAATGATATCCGAGTTGTGCACCATTTCAATAACCTTTTGAATATTACTATCCATATCCTCTTTGCGTGCGATTGCAAGAAGAGGATTATCATTCGGGTAGCGCTGCAGCAACTTCTGTGCCGGAAGCGTCACTGTACCCTGTGCCAAATCGGCGCCCACCGGCTTGCCCACATCTTTTGTATTGCCCACAAAATCCAGTATGTCATCCACTATTTGGAAAGCGACGCCCAAGTTATAGCCGTAATCATATAGGATTTTCACGGAATCCTCAGGTGCATGGCTCAGCACAGCGCCGCTCACGGTAGAGAGAGTAAACAGTGCCGCAGTCTTGGCAGCCACGCGTTCAATATACTGCTCAAATGACTGATCCAGCTTGAAAGAAGCCAGCGCCTGTTTTACCTCGCCGCGTGCGATAACCCCCAGTGTCTGTGAAAACAGTTCAACCACACGAATATTTCCCGTGTGCGCAGCCAACTCACCGGCACGCGCAAACAGGAAGTCCCCCACCAGTATAGCCAAATCCACACCCCGCACCGCATTGATTGTCTGATGCCCGCGGCGAAAATCAGCCGAATCAATGGCGTCGTCATGCACCAATGTTGCAATATGCATTAACTCAGTTGACGTTGCCATCGGCTGCAAAACCTTAAGGTCATAATCATAAAACAAGCCGGAAAGTAGCGTGAGGGTAGGACGTATTACCTTGCCACCCACCAACACCTGGCGCAGCATTTTCTGCATCTCCGGAAAATCTTCCTGGCTGTCAATTAATCTGCCAAAGGCAGCTTCCACCTCGGAAAGTCCGGGTTGCGCCAGCGCATATACCTGACTAAGTTCCATTATTTGCACCCTTCCCTAGCTCGCACTCAGCCCCATGCGCTGAGTTTCTTCATCTACGACACTTTCATCCAGCTTGGCAAAAAGCACCTGTGGCTGGTTAAGTTTGGTACCCGGCTGCGGCATAATCAGCTTCCAGCCGCTGTCCTCTAAGGCATCTGTTAACCCCAGATAGTCCTGTACCTTCCCCGAACTAAAAGGGATAAACGGATACAGAATAGTTCTGAGTGCCGTTATGACAGCAATGGACACATACAACGAGGTGGCGGCAGCCTCGCGATCCTCTTTGATAGCTTTCCAAGGGGCTTTTTCATCCAGGTAGCGGTTTGCCTCCTGCGCCAAAGCCATAGCCGTACGAATAGCCTCTTTGAAATGACACCCAGAAAGTAGCTTGTCTACCACATCAAAGGAGCCCTGCGCTTTATCAAGTAGCGCCTGGCTTACTGCATCAATGTCCCCTGGGGTTGGCACAACACCATCAAACCGTGTATAGGTAAACGTTAGTACGCGTTGCACCAAATTGCCATATGTAGATACCAATTCGTCGTTATTGCGCCTGACAAACTCACGCCACGAGAAATCAGTGTCCGATGTTTCCGGCATGTTAGCCGACAGCAAATAGCGTAAGGGGTCAGCCTGATAGCGCTCAAAATAATCCGAAACCCATACAGCCAGATTGCGGCTCTTGGAGAACTTCTGTGACTCAATGGTAAGAAACTCATTAGCCGGAACGTCAAATGGTAAATTCAGCCCGCCGTAACCCAGCAATATGGCAGGCCATACAATGGTATGAAACGGTATATTGTCTTTGCCAATAAAATAATAACTGCGCACGTCACCTTCCCAAAAGCGACGCCACACATCCGCATCAGCGGATTTTTGGGCCCATTCCTTGCTGGCTGACAAGTATCCTATAACAGCCTCAAACCACACATATAAACGCTTTCCCTCATAACCGGGCAACGGCACGGGAACACCCCAGTCAATATCGCGGGTAATGGCGCGGTCGTGCAATCCCTCCTGCAGGTAACGAACCGTAAAATTCTGCACATTGGCACGCCAGTGCGTCTGTGATTTAACCCAGCGCAACAACGGCTCCTCAAAAGCAGAAAGCTTCAGGAAGAAGTGTTCCGATTCCTTATATGCAGGAGGCGTGCCGCACGTGCGGCAACGCGCCCCTATAAGTTCTGCCGGATTCATGGGCTTGCCGCACTGCTCACACTGGTCGCCGCGTGCGCCTGCCGACTTACACAACGGGCATGTACCTTCCACGTAGCGATCCGGCAGGAAACGCTTGCATTGAGCACACCACGGCTGAGACACGCCCTGTTTGTAGATATAGCCCTTTTCCAGCAGTTTCAGAAAAATTTCCTGCGCGGTTTGCTGATGATTATCAGTATGCGTGGTGGTAAACAAATCCCAGGAAATACCCAGCTTTTTGAAGTCTTCCTGAAAAAGCTGATGATAGCTATCTGCAACCGCCGCAGGTGTTTTGCCTTCGGCTTCGGCACGGATAGTCACGGGTGTACCGTGCTGATCCGAGCCGGACACCATGATGACATGATTTCCTTTCATGCGATGATAGCGCGCAAAAATATCCGCAGGCAGGTAGGCTCCAGCCACATGCCCCAAATGCAAACGGCTGTTGGCATAAGGCCAAGCCACAGCGATTAAGATATGCTCAGTCATTTTTACATACAAAACATAATCGGTAATTTTGTATCAATTACACAAACCGTCATGGCTTGTCAGGAAGCGGCTCAGTGATAGAACATTCGCTTTCACGCAGAAAAGTGAGCACCATCTCTCCCTTGATTTCTTTGTAGCGGGCATATCCTTTTTTCTTGGCGCATTCTACGCAGTAGCGCACACTTTTGCCGCCCTTCTCAAGCACCTCTTCCCCTTTGTCATCTTCATCCACCATAACGTATCGATCCGGATAAGGTATGTGACTCTTGCATACGTCACAATCCACCGTACCGACAGACAGACAACCTCTTCTCATTTAATTCTCCCCGATATTACTATTTCAATTTTAACCACTCGCCATAAAGTTCCCGGCGCGATATTCCTGTTTCACAAGTTAACTGCGCCAATGCTTCTTTCATTGGAACCCCGTCCCGCTTTAGTTTCCCCAGCCGAGAAACCGCATCAGCGGTATCAATTGCCAAGGCTTTTTCTGTGCATCCCTCAATGATAATAGTCAGCTCCCCTCTTGGTTGCACAAAATAGGCAATGCACTGCTCCACCGTGCCACTGAATACTTCTTCATGAAGTTTCGTAAGTTCACGGCAAACGGATACCCGACGATTGCCCAACACCAATAGTATATCACGTAACGCCGCTTGCAGGCGATGCGGCGCCTCATAGGCTGCCAATGTCACTCGTTCCTGCGCAACCGATTCCAATATGCGTCTGCGCTCGTCTGCTTTACGCGGCAAAAACCCAAGGTAATGACAGGCATCCGTAGGCAAGCCGGAAACAGCCAGCGCTGAGATAAAAGCGGAGGCCCCCGGCAATGGAACCACTCTGATACCACTGCGCCGGGCCGCCACAACCAACTCATAACCTGGGTCTGATATTGCAGGCATGCCGGCTTCAGAAACCAGCGCCACGTCCCCTGTTCCCAATTTTTCCAGCAGATATCCTATTTTGCCCTGCTTGTTATACTCAAAGTAACTCGTAAGCGGCGTGTGGATATCATAATGCTTAAGCAAACGCGCCGTTGTACGCGTATCCTCAGAGGCAATAATCAAGACTTCTTTCAGTACGCGCAAAGCCCGCAGTGTTATATCCTCCAAATTGCCAATAGGGGTAGCTACAATGAAAAGGGTGGACATTATGTCAAAGATTATAGCACGGACGTTCGGTTTGCGATAATCTTTTTAGCGTCGTAATGCCGTGTTGGCAGTATTTATTTTTGACGTGAAAATATTATTTTTCCATGCCGTTTTCTGAATAAATCAGCCTTGACTGCTATTGCTCCTTTTGATATGCTTTCTCTTCAAGGAGGACACCCTCATGGCAAAACCTGCACTTAGAGAATTACGCCACACTTATGGTTTCGACGAAGTCGCTATTGTTCCCGGAGATATGACCATAAATCCAGACCAAACCGACGTTAGTTATTCAATTGGCAACATCAAATTTGATATCCCTATCATTGCCTCAGCCATGGATGGCGTCACGGATACGGCTTTTGCCATACGCATGAGCAAACTCGGCGGATTAGCCGTACTCAATCTTGAAGGCGTGCAGACGCGTTATGACAATCCCTCTGAAATTCTCTCGCAAATTGCCAAGGCACCCGAAACAGAGGTAACGGCACTGATGCAGAAAGTGTATGCCGAACCTATTCGTGATGAGTTAATTGCCGAGCGCATAAAACAAATCAAGGCAGGCGGTGGTGTATGTGCCGTTTCCGTCGCTCCGGCCAATACCAAAAAATACGTTAAAACCATAGTGGATGCCGGCGCCGATATCCTGGTTGTGGCATCAACCGTCACCAGTGCCCATCACATATCCAAAAGCACTCACGGGCTGGTGTTTGAAGAGTTGGTAAAGCAGGTGCCCATTCCTGTTGTTGTGGGTAACTGCGTTAGTTACAGCGCCTGTATAGCCCTCATGCGTACCGGCGTGGCCGCCGTACTTGTAGGTGTCGGTCCAGGCGCTGCCTGCACGTCCCGCGAAGTACTTGGTATCGGCGTACCTCAGATTACAGCCACGATGGACTGTGCGCAGGCACGCGATGATTATTTCAATAAGTCCGGTCGCTACGTATCCGTCATCACCGACGGAGGTTTCCGCAAAGGCGGCGATGTGTGCAAGGCTATAGCCGCCGGTGCCGACGCTGTCATGCTTGGCTCTATTTTTGCTCAAGCAGAAGGTGCCCCGGGTTATGGTTGTCACTGGGGCATGGCCAACCCTCATGCCTCATTACCACGTGGTACGCGCATCAAAGTCGGTATTACCGGCACATTGGGTCAGATTCTCTTCGGACCGACTTCGCTAACTCACGGCAGCCAAAATTTCGTAGGAGCTTTGCAAAACTGCATGGGCGTTTGCGGCGCGGCTAATATTGCAGAGTTCCATAAGACAGAAATAGTAATTGCGCCATCAATCGTCACCGAGGGTAAATTCTACCAGATGACCCGACCGACAATCTAAGATAAATCTGGTTTGCTGAACTACTAGAGGCTTCCGGTAATCAAACCGGAAGCCTCTTTTTAATATTTGAGCCGTGTTCGGCAATTACCATCCAAACGCATTGCTTATTTGATGATGCAACCGCCCCACTCAACAACCGTAAAGCCACTCCTGCTGAACGGGCTCAACTCCTGCTCCTCTATTTCAATTGGAGCATCAAGCGGCTTAAACGCCATAAATACTCTCAGC
>WQXK01000025.1 GCA_009784845.1 Dehalococcoidia bacterium
TACTTTTTACAAGCTTTATGCTTGTGGGTTTGGGGGCATTTGCGCTGCCGGCTGCTGCGGCAAACACAACCGAGCCTATGCTTGCTGGTGGAGGTGAACATTCTCTGGCTTTGAAAAGCGATGGCACGGTCTGGGCTTGGGGTAGTAACAGTTACGATCAACTGGGCGACGGCACAACAACAATTCGTTCTGCGTCGGTTCAGGTATCCGGTCTTGTTCTAATGGACGCCGAGCCAGATCCTACCGGTACTACTCCCACCGATACTTCACCACCACGCCTACCGGTTCCACTTCACCGACTGCTCCCTCCACCACTGACGAAGGCGGTTCCGGCAGCAATGCATTCCTTATAATCGTGATTATCGTTGTTCTAATTGCCGCAGTGGGTGCTGGGGTCTACTTCATCATCAAACGCAAGAATAGTTAGCTTCAGGCTTTCAGTTAAAAGAATACCGGCAGGTGCGCTCATTCAGGGCGCACCTGTTTGCATAATACTGCCTGAAGCAGTTATATTCCCCAAGACTTTAAGGCTTCCCTCGATTTCCACGCTTCCGTGCGGCGTTATGCGCCCCTCACTCAGCGCAACAAAGCAGTCTGCCTCATCCGTGGATATAACAAATGCCTCATCCGGCAGTGCAGGCGCCGGCTTGCTTTGAATAACCAGTCCGCCCACAAAAACGGCGTCGCTTGCCGAGTGATTATATGAGTTGTTTAACAACCTCAACAGGGAACATTGTACGCTCTGCGATTTCCTCAACAGAAAGCCCTTGCGCCAAGAAACGCTTTGCCACACTAACCATGCTTTCTGATACCTCTACGATGTATTTGTCATAATCATAAAAACGCATGACACGCTGCCCCCAAGGGTATGCTTTGCTTTCATGGAGAAACACAATCCCATCTACTGATTTTAGTTTTGTTTCCCAGAAATCTAAGTCTTCTACCTCAAAATAAAGCTGAAAATTATCAGGTTGTGCATGTGCTTTAAGTTCCACTCCGACAAGTTCCTCATAATTGGATTGCAGGGAAAGCCCATTTTCAAAAGAAACATGAACGCCTAAATCCATTATGATTTTTTGCCCCATTACTTTTTCATAGAAACTCTTGGATTTTTCCATGTCCGATACTGAAATTAGCGTACCGCAATATTTCATATTCATCACTCCTATTTTTCGTATTTTCTTGCATTGTACATTAGAATTTCGCAATCTCACTGTAAAAATCGGACAGCTTATCTCTATATTCTTGCGGCGTGATTCCGCATATCGACTTAAAATCATGTATAAAGTGGGGCATATCATAATAACCTGTTTGAAGATATGCCTTTGTGATGCTGTTCATGGGCTTTTGCAAAAGACGAATAGCCTTGTTTACGCGCACAAGGCGCGAAAAGGACTTGATATTCACACCCATGTATTCTCCGAATATGCGGCTCAAATGACGCTCACTGTAACATGCATTTTGGGAAAGCTCCTTGACCGATATTAATCCGCCGCTATTTACAATCATTCTATTTGCTACTGAAAACTCATCGCGATAAAAAGCGGTTTTGAGGTACGCCAGAAACAATCTGTCAATTTCGGTAATGAGGGTATGAGTATTTGCCGCCGTTTCTATTTGTTGCACTATCAATGCATTAAGCGTAGGATTAATTGTTTCAAACGGAATTATTCTGTCAGTCAACTCATTTTGGGGCATTCCGCTAAAGGCATAATATCCCGCCGGCTGAAACTCAACAATAAACAGCATTTGATAACGGTTTGCTTCAGCGCCAACACAGGCTGGCTTGGTTGCTGGCCCAAATAAATTACCAAAAATCTCTTTGCCGTCGAATGAAAATACCAGCGTGGCACAGCCATGTGGGATAACTGCATACTTGCTGGACATCACGCACTTTCTTGGAAAGGTAATAGTATAATTGGAAATCCAGTTTCTCAGTGATGGGTGTGGAAAGAGATAGGTGAACCCATCAGCATCGACTAATATGCGATGTGTTTCATTCAAGGAGTGTATATCCTCTTTTGAAATGCGTGTTGGCAATGTCGATGAAAAACCACACACGAGTGTTGAACGGACATAGATATGCGTTGCCAAGCGCTTAAGCTGGCTGATAAGTGCTTTGTGTGGTATTATCTTGGCATTAATACATATAAAACATTGAGGATTATGCTATTTTTTACAGCAATTAAAGGTGCGTTGTGACTAAGTATTATTGTAACATCCATAATGAATGCATGGGCAGTCTCTCACTTACCTGCCCCTCCATTTGCAGGGAGGGGATTTAGGTAGGCAAGCTGAGATTGTATTAATGGAGGATATTATGGATAAGGTTATTATTTTTGATACCACACTGCGCGACGGAGAACAGGCAGCCGGTTCTGCGCTAAATGTCAGCGAGAAACTGGAAATAGCCGGGCGGCTGGAGCGCATGGGTGTGGATGTTATTGAGGCAGGTTTTCCTGTCAGTTCCTCAGGTGATTTTGAGGCCGTGCGCACGCTGGCACGCCAAATACGCGGTGCTTCCATTTGTGCTTTGGCACGCGCTGTTGCGCCGGATATCGACACCGCTTGGGAATCTATCAGGGAAGGTGCCAACCCGCGTCTGCATATTTTTGTTTCCACATCGGAAATACACCTGCTATATCAACTAAAAAAAACCCGCGAGCAGGCACTTGAAATGGCGCAGGCAGCGGTGCGTCACGCCCGCAAGCACCTATCAAACATAGAGTTTTCACCCATGGATGCGACACGCACCGACCCCGAATTTCTATATCAGGTGCTGAATACCGTCATATCTGAAGGTGCCAGCACCATCAACATCCCGGACACAGTGGGGTATTCCACGCCGGCGGAGTTCGGCAACTTTATCGACGGCATTTATAAAAATGTGCCTTGTATGGACAAGGTTGTATTAAGCGTGCATTGCCACAACGATTTGGGATTGGCCACGGCAAACTCCATCACGGCCCTAATGCATGGCGCGCGTCAAATTGAGTGCACCATCAATGGCATAGGAGAGCGCGCCGGCAATGCTGCGTTGGAAGAAGTTGTGATGATTATTGCCACCAAAGGCGAAGCTTTACAGCTTGAAACCGGCATTCACACACAGCAAATCTACGGCGCTTCGCGCCTGGTAAGCGAATTAACCGGCTTTGCGGTGCAATCGAATAAGGCGGTTGTGGGAACAAATGCTTTCAGGCACCAATCCGGCATACATCAGGACGGTGTCATCAAGCAGCGTTTTACCTACGAGGTGATGGACCCGCAAATGGTGGGCATTCCATCGTCATCCATTGTTCTCAGCAAACTATCCGGCAGCAGCGCCCTGCGTCAAAGGCTGGAGGAATTGGGATACAACCTTTCAAAAGAGGATTTTGAGCGCGCTTTTGCCTCTTTCAAGGAACTGGCTGACAAAAAGAAAGAGGTCACTGTGCGCGACCTTGAATCGCTGATGGCTGAGGACAAACGCACTGTTACCGAGTATTATCATTTGGAGCGCATACAGGTAACATGCGGCGATCGTGGCATTCCGACTGCTGCAGTTAAGCTTATCGGACCAAACGGCGAGGAACTGGCCGACGCGTCACTGGGCACAGGACCGGTGGATGCCGCATACAAGGCCATCAACCGTATCGTGAAAGTGCCCAATAAACTCACCGAGTTTTCCGTCAACTCAATTACAGCCGGCATTGACGCCATCGGCGAGGTGCTGATTCGCATTGAAGCGGACGGCGTAAGCTATACCGGGCGCGGTGCCGATCCCGATATTGTCGTAGCGTCGGCTAAGGCGTACATGCACGCCCTCAACCGCCTGATTGCCACATGCATGCCCGACAGGCAAAACAGCAGCGCTGCGTAAGTCCGCCTCAGCAGGAACGTAACATCGTGTTTATGGTTTAATATACTGGATTATTTCTTAAGACAAGCAAAATATGTTCAGGAAATGAGATAAGTGATATGACATTAGCAGAAAGAATACTGGCAGCCCATTGCGGCAAGGCATCGGTTGCGCCGGGTGATTTCATCAGTGTGCGCCCTGACGTAATTCTCTCAAACGACGTCACTGCGCCCATAGCCATAAAGGAATTCCGCAAGCTTGGTGTGAAAAAAGTTTTTGATGCATCCAAAATCGTGATGGTGCCGGATCATTTCGTACCCAATAAGGATATCGCCTCAGCCGAGCAGGTCAAGATGCTGCGCGAGTTTGCCCGCGAACAGGGCACGGTCTATTTTGAATGCGGTCAGATGGGCATCGAGCATGTGCTGTTACCCGAGCAGGGCTTGGTGCTTCCGGGGGATGTGGTCATCGGGGCTGACTCGCATACCTGTACCTATGGTGCGCTGGGTGCCTTTGCAACCGGCATGGGCTCAACCGATATCGCCACAGCCATGGCCACCGGTGAGATTTGGATGAAAGTTCCGCCTACCATCCGCTTCGTCTATCACGGTGCTTTGTCCAAATGGGTAAGCGGCAAAGACCTCATACTTTACACCATCGGGCAAATCGGTGTTGACGGGGCATTGTATGCCGCCATGGAGTTTACCGGCGAGGTTATTGACGCGCTTTCCATGGACGGGCGTTTTACCATGTCCAACATGGCCATCGAGGCAGGAGGCAAAGCCGGACTGTGTCGCCCCGACAATACCGCCAAAAGTTACGTCCAGTCCCGTGCCAAGAAAGACTATACCTGCTACGAATTAGGGCCGGCATCCGAGTGCGCCAAAGTGTATGAGTGGGACATATCCAAGATTGAGCCTCAGGTGGCGGCACCTCACCTGCCGTCAAATACAAAACCGGTATCCGCATTTGCGGATGTGGCTATTCATCAGGTGGTTATTGGCTCGTGTACCAATGGTCGCATGGAGGACCTGCGTTTGGCTGCATCTATAATCAAGGGCAAAAAGGTCGCGCCTTTCGTGCGCTGCATTGTAATTCCGGGCACGCAACAGATTTATCTTGAGGCGACGCGTGAGGGGCTAATTGAAACATTGATTAGCGCCGGATGCGCTGTTTCCACACCAACGTGCGGACCGTGTCTTGGCGGGCATATGGGCATACTGGCCGAAGGCGAGCGTGCCGTTGCCACCACCAACCGCAATTTCGTCGGGCGTATGGGCTCATCCAAAAGCGAAGTCTACCTTGCCAACCCTGCAGTTGCTGCCGCATCCGCTGTGCTGGGACGCATCGCGTCACCGGACGCCCTGTAAATGCTGCGCGCTTGTTGACATAATTTATTCTAAGGATTTGAAATGACAGTTGAAGAAGATAGTGTTCGCGTAAGGTTAATGGTCAAGCCCAACTCCAAGGTTTGCCTCTTTCATGCACGCAAAAACCTCTTGCCTCCCTTTATGGCAGTGGACCACAACCTCATGCTCGACTGGGCTGAGAACGACTGCGACAGCATTATTTACTGGCTGCAGCCAAACGATGAACAGGGCGACATCATGGCGCATCTGGAACAGCAGATTAAGCCTTCCGGCAGGATATGGCTCGTTCTTTGCGCTGCGCCCCAGGCAACAATTGAGCGCATCAGGCAGGACGTCAGCGACTACACCAATCTCAGGGCAGGCAAAGTAGTTGATATCGGTGAGAACGAGGTTGCCCTGCTGTTTGCGCTTAGAAAAAGCGCCTTGGAAGATAAAGAAAGTTGAGCTAAGAATGGGAGAAACGGGTATGCTTACAGGAAAGGTTTTTAAATACGGGGCAAATGTGGACACCGATGCCATTATTCCGGCGCGCTACCTCAATGTTTCAGAGCCGGCGGAACTGGCCAAGCACTGCATGGAGGACATTGACCTTGATTTCGTTAAGAATGTGCGCCAGGGCGATATTATTCTTGCCACAAGCAACTTTGGTTGCGGTTCGTCGCGTGAGCATGCCCCCATTGCCATTAAGGCAGCCGGTTTGTCGGCTGTAATCGCCACGTCATTTGCACGTATTTTTTTCCGCAACAGCATCAATATCGGGCTTCCGCTGCTTGAGTCCCCCGAAACAGTATCAAGCACGGATGCAGGGGATACACTGCAAATCGAACTGGAAACAGGCATCATCAAAAATATTACCAAAGGACTAACTTTCCAAGCCAAGCCATACCCGCATTTCATGGCGCAGATTATCGCATCCGGCGGGCTGGTTAAGTACACCAGACAAAAGCTTGAAAGCGAGGCGTCATGAAATACAAAATTGCGCAGTTGCCCGGCGACGGCATAGGTCCTGAGGTCACCTCTCAGGCAGTAAGGGTGATGCAGCAAATCGGCGAGCTTTACGACCATACGTTTGAGGTAAAAACCGGTCTCATCGGCGGCGTTGCCATCGACCTTACAGGATCGTCTCTGCCGCCGGAAACATTAAAGCTAGCCAAGAGCTCGAATGCGGTGCTGCTGGGTGCCGTAGGAGACCCGAAATTTGACGACCCTAAAATAAAGGAACGCCCTGAGAATGGGCTGCTATCCATCCGTAAGAATTTGAAGCTGTTTGCCAATTTGCGTCCGGTAAAGGTATATGACGAGTTGCTTGAGGGCGCCATGCTCAAAGCAAACGTTATTAAAGGAGCCGACTTTGTTTTCGTAAGAGAGCTCACCAGCGGCTTGTATTTCGGTAAGCCCAAGAAACGCTGGGAAACATCCTCAGGCAGAAAAGCGGTTGACTCCATGTATTACACCGAGCAGGAAATCGAGCGCATTGTGCGCGTAGGATTTGAGTTGGCGCGCCTGCGACGCAAGAAACTGACCTCCGTAGACAAAGCCAACGTGCTGGAATCATCGCGCCTTTGGCGTCAGGTTGCGAAAGAGGTTTCCAAGAATTATCCTGACGTGACACTGGAGCATCTTTTGGTTGACACGTGTGCCATGAGTCTTATACGTACCCCACGCGATTTCGACGTAATCGTAACCGAGAATACTTTCGGCGACATACTCACAGATGAAGCATCCATGCTTGCCGGTTCCATGGGCATGCTGCCATCCGCCTCTTTGGCAGGAATACCGGCAAAAGGCGGGCATACATTCGGACTTTACGAGCCCATTCACGGCTCGGCCCCAACCATAGCCGGAAAGGATATAGCAAATCCCATAGCCACCATTCTTTCGCTGGCTATGTTGTTGCGCTACTCGCTGGCATTGGAAAAAGAGGCGACAGATGTAGAACAGGCCGTAAGCTGTGTGCTCAAGGCAGGCTATCGCACCTGTGATATAATTGACGAAACGACAGGCAACAAACAGGTTGGCACACAACAAATGGGCAGTCTTATTGTAAAAGCGCTCAAAGGATAACGCACATGTCAGTCATTCAGCTTTACGACACCACACTGCGGGACGGGGCACAAAGAGCAGGCATATCTTTCACTGCAGCTGATAAGCTTGCCATTGCACGCAAACTGGACGAGCTTGGAATGATTTACATTGAAGGCGGCTGGCCCGGTGCCAACCCGAAGGACTCGGAATTTTTCGCACTTGCCAAGGACGTGAGCTTTCAGAACGCCACCATGGTGGCATTCGGCAGTACGCGCAGGCATGGCGTAGCGTGTGAGGATGACCCGGGGCTGAATGCTCTGCTCAGATCAGGTGCTCAGGCTGCAACACTGGTAGGCAAATGCTCAGCCCGGCAGGTAACACAGGTGCTGGAAACCACACTTGAGGAAAATCTGGAAATGGTAGCCTCATCCGTGGAGTATTTGCGCAGTCGCGGAATGCTCGTTTTTCTTGATGCGGAACACTTTTTTGACGGATGGAAAGATGACCGCGATTACTCTATTAAAGTTTTACAGGCTGCTGCCAAAGCCGGATGCGCATGCCTGGTATTATGCGATACCAACGGAGGCTCGCTGCCTGATGAGGTCGGCGCTGCAGTGCGTGACGTGTTACTTCATACAGACGTGCCTGTTGGCATTCATGCTCACAACGACGCCGAGTTGGCTGTTGCCAATACGCTGGCGGCAGTTCAGGCAGGTGCCAAACAGGTGCAGGGAACCATCAACGGATTCGGTGAGCGCTGCGGCAACGCCAACCTATGCTCAATTATTCCGGCACTTAAGCTTAAGATGAATATCGACTGTGTCTCCGATGCACAGCTGGGCAAACTTACCGAGGTTTCACGCTTCGTGAGTGAAACAGCCAATCTTGCGCCTGAATCGTTTATGCCATACGTGGGCTTATCCGCATTCAGCCATAAGGCCGGATTGCATGTATCCGGCATGGCGCGCTGGAAAGGCGCCTACCAGCACATTGACCCTGAACTCGTGGGTAATAACCCGCACGTGTTAATCTCGGAACAATCGGGACGCACCAATATTGTCCAGCGGGCTAAGGAAATCGGCGTGGAACTACCAACCAAAGGCTCAGAGGTTGCTCAACTGCTGGAACAGGTGAAAGAGTTGGAAAGCCGCGGTTTTCAGTACGAAAATGCCGAGGCTTCGTTTGATCTGCTGGTTTATCGTATGTCTGCAGATTATAAAAAGCCATTTGAGTTGGTTGACTATATGGTAGTGGTTGAAAAAGACCGCCGTAAAGGCGTTGAGCAACGCGGGGATGGCGTGCTTTCCGAGGCTATGGTAAAGGTAAAAGTCGGAGATAAGCTGCTGCATACCGCAGCTGAGGGCGACGGTCCGGTAAATGCGCTTGATAACGCTTTGCGCAATGGTCTGCTGGAGTACTACTCGGGTCTGGCATCAGTCAAACTGACAGACTATAAGGTGCGCATACTGGAGGAGAGCACCGGCACCGAATCACAGGTGCGCGTGCTGATTGAATCCAGCGACGGCGCAAAGCAATGGCGCACCGTCGGTAGCTCAACCAACATAATCGAGGCGTCCTGGCTGGCTCTAGCGGATAGCATGGAGTACTGGCTGGTTACAAATTCGACGTTAGCTTAGCAATATACATCTCTTTTTGTGAGGACTACGTAATGAGCGATGACATAAAAAGTGCCCGCGACATAGCATTTGAAAAAATCGCCGCACTTGACAGCGCCACACCGGATGATCGCCTGAAATGGAAATTCACACCGGAAGGGGAGCAACTCGCCATAAAATACTTTAAAGACGGCGAGGATTTGACCATTGTCATTGCGGCATACCCTGCCGAGGCTCAGCCTTTTGTCAAAAGCGGCGCTGAAAAAGTACTGCTTGATAATATCCATCTGCCTTATAACGATGTCGTTTCAGCGCGCAACAAAAAGGCATTTGATGCCATGCTTTACATAAAACAGGATAAAGCAGCCACCACAAAAACACTTGAGCAAATAAAACACATACTGGGGCATTACGCCGACCAGGGAGAAGTGCAGCGCAAGGAAGCGCATGCCCTGCTGAAACAGCAATTTGAGGCAAAAATTAAGCAGGCGGTGAAAGCACAGGGAGGTGCTGCTGACGAGGAAACCGATCTTGGCATAAATGTGACGACCATGCCGCAATTCCAAGAGGAATTACGCCGTACAATCACTCAGATGGATAACCAATACCTGAGTTTGCTGGATGAGTACAAACGGGAATTACGCAACATCAAATAGGCATATCCGCATAACACAATGAACGAAGAGGAAAAGCTGTCACAAGCAATTGGGAACACGACTGTACTGCGCCGACCCAAGCAGGCGTTATCTACTTTCGGTGCGACCACCATTAACTACTACGTCCTCAGTTCCCCTGCTTATGCCGAGTCGGAGAGCAGCGAAACCGTTGTGCGCACCGGACGCGTCATCGCCAATAAGCCGCATATAGTGACGCCTTATTACCTGTCACGCTTGGATGGGTTCTCGGCTGAAGCACAACGCTATATGAGAAAACTCATGGAAATGTATGGGCCTGACGTACCAGGTATTTACTACACCTATAGCAACGAGCATGGCGGTACCGATGTAATGCCTGGCTCGATTGAGGACGTGCTAGCTAAAATTAACGCCGAAATCGATGAACGTAAAGACTTTCTGGCAGCTGTAATCCGCGGCGAGGATACATTATGGGATGTGGCTTTGATGAAATTCATTTTTGAGATTACCAAAGCATCGTCCAATTGGAATATAACCGAATTGCGCTCACACGGATTGTTTGGTGTGGTAGACGGCGTTCCTGCCGGGGCACGAGCCAATATTGACGATATGTTTCTCCGCTTAAAAGATGGTGCCATTGAGCCGCTTGAACTGCAGATTGAACTGGAGCGCTGGGGCTTGTTTGAGGAGTATCAGGACCGCTTTTTCGCCACTTTCAGGCCTTAGTCATATACCTGCCCTTGTCAAAGACATTCGGTTTGCGCAATAATGACCCGATAAAATTCCGGAGAGATGGCTGTGAATATTTCTTTTGTTGAAGCCCGTGACCTTTCTGAAGGATGGTTCCTTTGCCTGCGCAAAACCATGGAGGATGGATACGAGTATAAAATCGAACGCGGTAGTTATGCAGATCAGCGACGCAAGGAGCTTGACCTTGCCGTAGTCAAAATCAAATCCCCGGGCACACGCCCGCTGACACCCGACGTGCCGGCAGGAATACCTGCTCCCACAACCATGGAATACATTGAAAACTACCTGCCTTATCTGATGACAGCGCATCGCGCCGAGGGTGAGCAATATACCTATGGGCAATACCTTGAGCCGCAGATCGCCGAAGTTATCAAAATGTACAAAGAGAACGGCTTCAACACAAATCAAGCCTATATGACCGTAGGTGACGTGTCATCCATATACCTGCCCGATCCGCCATGTCTGCGTGGCATAGACACGCGCGTACGCTATGGCAAACTGCATTTCTTAGCTTATTTTCGCTCATGGGACCTTTGGGCAGGCTTTCCTTCCAATCTGGCGGCCATGCAGCTTCTGAAAGAGTACATGGCACAGGAAATAGGCGTTGAAGACGGCGAGATTTTGGCAATGTCCAAAGGGATGCATCTGTATGAATACAGTTGGGAA